>NZ_OZ038524.1:1350000-1650000 GCF_964036635.1 Tenacibaculum dicentrarchi | reverse complement strand
ATTGTCATTTCTGTCAGAAAATATTGAGTTGATAAAGATGTGTGGAATCCTTCGCATTTATAAATCATCGGAAATCCATAAAAGAAAACATCTTTTGCATCAATCGCTATTCCGTAAGACCATTTTGTTATAATTCCGAATGAAATTAAAGTAAAAGGTAAGGTCAATCGAAATATTAATTTTTTCATTTATTCAATTCAGAAGTTTGAGTGGTAAATGCACCACAACGATTTATATATGGTTTGTTGCATTTTTGAAGCACTAAATTAAGTAAATAAAAACGGAATAGAAAATCCCCTAAGGATTTTCGTAAGTAGGTTCGCACTAGCAATAAATTATATATTTTGTTACCCACAGTTCTTGTATTTTCTTTCCTTTTTTGTCCAGATTCGGCTCGATAAAAATTTCTGTTTTTTCAATCTTATTTATGAGGAAATCATATTCGAAAGTTGTTTTTAATTCCGCTATTTGTATTAAAATCAGGCGATTTATTTCCTAAGATATCAATTCCGATATTAAAATCAACATTATTTAATCGACTATTTTTTCTGCAATTTTCAGACTGTATAATACAATTCTAATAAGTCAATTCTTAGGTTTCTCTATTAAGAATCCGTTTTATAAATCCCACATATGCCATTTCGGTTTTAAGATTCTTCAAAATCAGATTTTACCATATCACGAGCCGTTTCCGCTTCTGAATTATCCACAAAAAAAGCGCTTCTTAATTTCTCTTTTTTGATCAATTTTTTTCTTCAATTGTGGGTAACGTTTTATATATGGTTTGTTGCATTTTTGAAGCACTAAATTAAGTAAATAAAAACGGAATAGAAAATCCCCTAAGGATTTTCGTAAGTAGGTTCGCACTAGCAATAAATTATATATTTTGTTACCCACAGTTCTTGTTTTTTCTTTCCTTTTTTGTCCAGATTCGGCTCGATAAAAAGTTCTATTTTTTCAATTTTATTTATGAGGAAATCATATTCGAAAGTTGTTTTTAATTCCGCTATTTGTATTAAAATCAGTGGATTTGTTTCCTAAGATATCAATTCCGATATTAAAGTAAACACTATTTAATCGACTATTTTTTCTGCAATTTTCAGACTGTATAATACAATTCTAATAAGTCAATTCTTAGGTTAATCCGTTTTATAAATCCCACATATGCCATTTCGGTTTTAAGATTCTTCAAAATCAGATTTTACCATATCACGAGCCGTTTCCGCTTCTGAATTATCCACAAAAAAAGCGCTTCTTAATTTCTCTTTTTTGATCAATTTTTCTCTTCAATTGTGGGTAACGCCTAGTGTATGTGGCGTATTTTTCCGCCAGGAAAATATGCGCTCATACACTTTGTTAACGTGCGTTTTTTTCTTTTTTAATTAAAATACCGTTATAAAATCACATATTTTTCAGCGTTTTTATTCGGCATTTAACTTGTCTAAATTTTCATATAAACTTACGCTAAAAAATTTAACATCGGAAATATTCCGAACATTTTTTCATTTTTATTTTCGATTGCGTAAACGAGCTAAAAAGTCCGCCATTTTCATTTCGGAATTATAAGTAAAATCTTACGTAATATTTTTCAAAATCTGCTGTTTTACGATTCCGTTTCTATTGCGCAAAGGAGCTAGAAAGTCCGCTATTCTCATTACAAACAGATTCACGTAATCTTTGTCAGAATTTTACTTTTAGAAAACGCTTAATTACGTTAATATTCCGTGTAATTTGGCTTAATGCAGGTTAACGGTTTGTATATGGTTTGTTGCGTATTTCAAGTTCTAAATATATTAAATAAAAACGGAATAGAAAATCCCTAAGGATTTTCGTAAGTAGATAACTACTAGCAATAAATTATATATGTTGTTAGCACCAGTAATTTTAATAATCCTGTACTAAAACTTCAGTAGGGATGTGTAATTTTAAATTTAAGTTTCTAATCATTTCTAATGTCAATTTTCTTTTTTTATTTAAAATTTCACTAACTCTACTTTTAAATCCAACAACTTCGGCTAAATCTTTTTGTTTTAACCCCATTTGTTCCATTCTAAATTTAATAGCCTCAATTGGGTCAGGAAATCCAATTGGAGAAGTTTCGTTTTCGTATTTGTCAATTAGTATTGAAAGTATTTCTAACTCATCTCCTTTTTTTGTTCCTTTTTTTGCGTCAAAAATGACTTCAAGTCTTTCAAGTGCGTTTAAGTAATCTGTTTCGTTTTTTATTGGTCTAATATTCATCTTAAATTTCGTTTGCGTTTATTTTATCATATTCGGCGTGAGTTCCTATAAATCTTATCCAACAAATTTGATATTCTAAATTAAATTTAACAATTAATCTATAATTATTTCCTTTGATGTTAAATACGACTCTATTTTCTTTTAAAATACTAGCACTTGGATATTCTTTTTTTAATTCGTTTAAGGATTCCCAATTTGCTTTTTCGGTTTCTCTATACCAAGCTGTTAATTGTTGTTCGGAATCTGAATGTTTAGTCCAGAAATCTCGTAAAGTTCGTTTTGCAATAATTCTCACATTCTATTAATTTATGCAAATATAATAAAAAGTTACCAATTTGGTTATTTATTTTGTTTTTTTATTGGTGCTAACGTTTTAGCTATGGTTTGCTGCGTGTAGATAAACTAAATTATTAAAGATTAACAAAATAAAAATTATAAACTAGAATACTAAAGTTGGCAATAAAAAGCAATGAATTATAGCTGTTGTTGGCTTTAGTGTTCTCTCAAAAATTAAAATTATGAACTTATCATTAATACTTTGGATAGTTTTTTTACCAATATTTTATTATGGGATAGTATTTTATCACCATAAGCTTATGAGATTGAGGTTTTTTTGTAAATATGATGTTTCACCTTTTTTATTATTTTTTTCATGGCTTGTTTTATGTATTGGTATTCCAGGCACAATACATCGTGATTTTCGTGAAAAAATAGAATATGAAAAAGAAGTTCATAAATATTATATTGAATCATTAGGAAATGACAAGTACATGGAAGGTGTTTTTTTCTTAGGTAATGGTTATGTAATGGAAAAAGATTATTATTTTTTTTATGTAAATACTTCAAATGGTTATCAAAGATTAAAAATACCAGTAGAAAGTACATATCTTATTGAAACTGATGAAAGACGACCTGAATACGTTCAAATTTATAGAGATTATAACGATGATAAAAGTTTTTGGAAAGTATTGCCTGATTGTGAAAAATATAATAAACTATATGTGCCTAAAGGAACAATAGTTCGTGATTTTAGGGTTCGTTAGTAATTAAAGCCAACGTTTTATATATGGAAAGTACTGTTTTGTGCGTGAGGATTTTCCGAAGGAAAATCGGAATTAACAAAATAGTACTAACTTTTGTCTTAGCACTAAACTAAGTATTTTTTATATATTTTGTTGCAAGTAGTTTGTTTTTTTTCCAATTCCAATTTTCTGCATTTTCTCAATTCTACAGCCGTTATAAATTCAGATTTTGGATGATAATTCGGTCAGTTTTATTCATTCCGTTTTTATTGATTTATGCGTCAGTTTTTAAATCAGCGGTTGCGTCAATTTTCCAATTCCAATTTTCTGTATTTTCTCAATTCTACAGCCGTTATAAATTCAGATTTTGGATGGTAATTCGGTCAGTTTTATTCATTCCGTTTTTATTGATTTATGCGTCAGTCTTTTAAATCAACAGTTACGTAAGTTTTTCAGTATTTTGCTCATTCTTTAGAGGGTTTTTAGGGAAATAGTTTCCGATTATACTTCTTTATTAGCCTTAAAAAACACATTATAATTTGCGTGATTTTTTGCCAATTACTTGCAACGCCATGTGTATGTGGCGTATTTTTCCGCCAGGAAAATATGCGCTCATACACTTTGTTAACGTGCGTTTTTTCTTTTTTAATTAAAATACCGTTATAAAATCACACATTTTTCAGCGTTTTTATTCGGCGTTTAACTTGTCTAAATTTTCATATAAACTTACGCTAAAAAATCTAATATCGGGGATATTCCGAACATTTTTTCATTTTTATTTTCGATTGCGTAAACGAGCTAAAAAGTCCGCCATTTTCATTTCGGAATTATAAGCAAAATCTTACGTGATATTTTTCAAAACCTACTGTTTTACGATTCCGTTTCTATTGCGTAAACGAGCTAGAAAGTCGGCTATTTTCATTACAAACAGATTCACGTAATCTTTGTCAGAATTTTACTTTTCGAAAATGCTTAATTACGTTAATATTCCGTGTAATTTGGCTTAATGCAGGTTAACGTTTTTGTATAAGCTTTGTTGCGTTGTTTAAGCAGTGAATTTAGTAAATAAAGTACGAACGGCGAAATTCCAGAGGAATTTCCCAAGTGAGCTAAAACCAGCAATAAAGTTTATACGGTGTTGTGGTGTCGTTTTTTATTCATTTACTTCATAAACTTGACCTTTCTTTGGTTCTCCTTTTTGTTTGTTTACAATAGTTGGTAATATCCAAATCAGTTTTTTTTCACTCAGACCATTACCATATTTTTGGTTTCTCCAATGTCCTCGTCTCCAATGTGGTTCAACAGTATAATTTCCGAAAAGTTCTTTGTTTTTATGCTTAAAAGATTGTCCTACAAAAGAAATTTTTGAAAATCCTAAACTCTCAATTTTTTTGTCAAGTTTAGAATTTTCACGTTTAGTTTTGGCAAATGTTCTTTTGCGGTCAAAATTATGTGGTAAACCTTTTGGAAAATTATTCTTTATGTCAACTTTTTCAGTCGGTTGAGATAGGTATAGTATGCAGTTTATTATGAGATTAATTGTATTCTCAAATAATTGTTTAGTAGAATTATAAAAATCTAATTCTGCATCTGTAACTTCTCTTTTAGAATTTTTAAGTGGGAAAATCTCCTTTTTTAGTTCTTTTAGATAATCATCTACGGAATTTTTGACAGTTAACTTGTTTTGTTTAGGGTCAAACCATAGCCAAACATTCCAAAAATCGCCTAATGGTGAAATATCATACTTTTCAACACCATCTATATTATATGGAAGTTGACTATTAACTTTTTGTACATACTCAAAATAGATTTTCTTAAACTCTCCAGTAAAAGTCAATCCTAATTCACAATAACCGTCATAGGTTTCTCCGTTTCCATTCCATATTTGGTGGTCAATGTAAACACCTTCTATAACTTCTTTACTATCTTTTGTTATTTTTAAATTCAATGGTTTTAAGGAAAGATAAAACCTATCGTAAGGTGGATGAAATTTATCGGCTGTTATTTCACTAACATCGGTTTTTTTAAGCATTTCTAGTAATTCTTTTGTGAATGCGAAAATATGTTTACCGTTTTTGTACCAATCTAACCATCTAGAAAATTCCCCATACTTATAGTCAATTTCAATTATTTCTAACTCTGTGAAATTCGTGTGTTTTTTAATAAATTCGTGTCGGTTTGTTTCTGTACTATCATAGTTTGGAATGAACTGTCTTAAAAACCCGTCATTATCGTTGGCAAAATTTCTGTAATTATTTTTTTTGTCAATAGAATATGGATAATAATAAAGTAATTCCGATTCTGTCATTTGTCAATTTTCTTGTTAGTTTCGATCTTGGATTCAATGTTCTAACGCAACAAAGCGTTGTTAATTTTTGATGCTACTAAGCTATGTTTTTTATTTCAATATCCATCATTTCTTTAGGCGTTTTGTACCCGATAATTTTCCGAGGTCTATTGTTTAATTTTTGTTGAATAATTTGTAGTTGATTTTCGCTAATTTCATTAAAATTAGTACCCTTAGGCAGATACCTTCTAATGAGTCCATTTGTGTTTTCATTGGTGCCTCTTTCCCAGGAAGAATATGGATGTGCAAAGTAAATTTTCATACCTGTTTTTTGCGTTATTTTTTGATGCCTTGCCATTTCAATTCCGTTGTCATATGTCATTGATTTTTTATAAATAGGATTTAATTTAGTGAATATTTCACTAAATTGATTGGCAACTTCCATGGCTTTTTTCGATTTTAGTTTAATGATTAAAGTGAACCTTGTTTTGCGTTCAACAATTGTTCCGATAGCACTTTTATGGTTTTTTCCAATGATTAAGTCGCCTTCCCAATGTCCAACTTCATCTCTAAGTTCAATATGCTTAGGTCTGTTGTCAATACTAACTTGATTGCTTATTTTAGAACCACCACCACGTCTTTTTTTATGAGGTCTGCGTCTTGTTTTTTTACGAACTAGAAGTTTGATTAGTTTTTTATTTAAACTAGCTTGTGGTCTGGTGTAAATGTGTCTATAGATAGCTTCATGTGAAATAGACATTATTGGGTTGTTTGGATATATCTCTTTGAGTCTTCCAGAAATTTGTTCAGGAGTCCAGTTAGATAAAAGTCCTTTATAAACAAAAAACTTGAGTAGGGAATAGGTGCTTATTTTATCAAGGTTTCTTTTGTTCGCATAATCATCTTTAGCGTTCCAATGTGCTAATTCAGCATCATATTTATCTTCTTTATTTTGTACCCATTTAGAGACTTCTCTAAAGATTGTTGAACGTGCTCTTTTTAATGTTTTAGCGATATAAGATTTAGACTTTTTTTCATTTAAAAGAGTCTGAATAATAACTCTTTCTTTTAGAGTTAAACGTCTATGCTTTTTTATTTTCATTTTACAAATCTATAATTTTAGATTTGTTGCGTTAAGTTATTGAATGGAGCGATGTTCGTCTGAAATGCACCACAACGGTTTGTATATGGTTTGTTGCGTTTTTGAAGCACTAAATTTAGTAAATAAAAACGGAATAGAAAATCCCCTAAGGATTTTCGTAAGTAGGCGAGCACCAGCAATAAATTATATACGTTGTTACCAGCAGTTTTTTATATCAATTCTTGAATTTTATCCATTATTTCAGGAACTTGAATTTCAATCCCTTTTTCAATTCCTTTTTTTGTTATTTTTCCAACCCAACTCATCAATTGTTTTCCTAAATCTACTTTGTTCGTTTCTTTGTTAACTATATTTTTTACTTCAATAATATTTTCATTTGGAACTCCTAATTTTTTTAAATCAGATATTACTTTTTCTATTTTTTGATGATTAACATTTTCTATTTTTTGATTAATGTTATCTCCAATTCCGATTGCTGAATTTGCATTTTTTCCATAAATGTGATTATTAATTATAGTATTGGTTTTCTCATTATTTTCCATAGTGTTTTTATAATTGTCTTGTAAGTTAGGAAATGTATAGTTTAATTCTAATAGTGTGTCAATTAATTTTTGCTTAGTTAAATTTAATATGTGTAAAGTCTGACTAAATTGAATTCTTCTTTTAATTGAGGTTATGGATGAATTATTAGTTAATTCTTTAACGATTTTTACAAAACCCAAAGGGAAGTCTTCATAACCATAAATTTTGCTATTACTTTCTTTTAAACCAAGTTCTATAGTAGATATACTTTGCATAGCTTCCATTTTGTATATTTTTCCATTTTTGTCAAGGTCAGTTAGGTCGCATTGAATAAGTCTTTTCTCTCCAAATGTTTCAGTTAAAGCATAAACGTCACATGGGATAATTCTATAATGAGGAAGTTTATCGCCGTTTTTGTATCCATTAAGTTCTTTATCTATCCAGCTTTTAAAGTCATTATTATTTAATTCATAAGCAATTAATTTAGCTCTAGTCAATGCTTGATTTAAATTGATTTTATCATAAGTTAAATCTTTAATTAAATCTTTTATCATAATTTCTTTAAATATTGCTGGTAACGCCTAGTGTATGTGGCGTATTTTTCCGCCAGGAAAATATGCGCTCATACACTTTGTTAACGTGCGTTTTTTTCTTTTTTAATTAAAATACCGTTATAAAATCACATATTTTTCAGCGTTTTTATTCGGCGTTTAACTTGTCTAAATTTTCATATAAACTTACGCTAAAAAATCTAAAATTGGGAATATTCCGAACATTTTTTCATTTTTATTTTCGATTGCGTAAACGAGCTAAAAAGTCCACCATTTTCATTTCGGAATTATAAGCAAAATCTTACGTAATATTTGTCAAAATCTGCTGTTTTACGATTCCGTTTCTACTGCGTAAACGAGCTAGAAAGTCGGCTATTTTCATTACAAACAGATTCACGTAATCTTTGTCAGAATTTTACTTTTCGAAAACGCTTAATTACGTTAATATTCCGTGTAACTTGGCTTAATGCAGGTTAACGGTTTTGTGTATAAAAAGTGCTGTTTTGCGTGCGAGGATTTTCCGCAGGAAAATCAGATGTAGCAAAACGGCACTAACTTTTGTATTATGACTAAATTAAGCATTTTTTATATACTTTGTTGTAAGTAGTTTGTTTTTTTTCAGTTTGTGATTTATAATTCTGATTTTCTGTAAATTCTGCAATTTCAATTCTGTATTTTTTCAATTCTACAAACGTTATAAATTCAGATTTCACATAATAATTCGGTCGATTTTATTTTCAAGTTTTGCGTAAATTTTGAGTTCTTTTTTTCTATATTTTTCTCAATTCTACAAACGTTATAAATTCAAATTTCACGTAATAATTCGGTCAATTTTATTTTCATATTTAGAGTAAATTTAAGTATTTATAGATTCTAAATTTTATTCGTAATATTTTTCTAGCGATATTTTTAAATTCTGTATTTACTTAAAAATCAGGTTCTAATTGCGATATTTTTGCGAATTACTTACAACGCCTAGTGTATGTGGCGTATTTTTCCGCCAGGAAAATATGCGCTCATACACTTTGTTAACGTGCGTTTTTTTCTTTTTTAATTAAAATACCGTTATAAAATCACATATTTTTCAGCGTTTTTATTCGGCGTTTAACTTGTCTAAATTTTCATATAAACTTACGCTAAAAAATCTAAAATTGGGAATATTCCGAACATTTTTTTATTTTTATTTTCGATTGCGTAAACGAGCTAAAAAGTCCGCCATTTTCATTTCAGAATTATAGACAAATTCTTGCGTAATATTTGTCAAAATCTGCTGTTTTACGATTCCGTTTTGATTGCGCAAACAAGCTAGAAAATCCGCTGTTTTCATTACAAACAGATTCACGTAATCTTTGTCAGAATTTTACTTTTCGAAAATGTTTAATTACGTTAATATTTCGTGTAATTTGGCTTAATGCAGGTTAACGTTTATATGTATGATTAGTGGCGTGTTTAAGCACTAAATTTAGTAAATAAAAACCGAATAGAAAATCCACAAGGATTTTCGTAAGTAGGCGAGAACCAGCCATTAATTATACATGTTGTTGTAAAATCGTACTTTATGTCAGACTTCGATTGAAATATTAACTTTTCCTCCAAGTCCTTTTTCTACGATGTCAAATAATGTTTTTAAAGTCAGATTACTGCCATTATTTTCTACACGAGAAATATAAGTCCGTTTTTTGTCAATTATAACTCCAAGTTGTTCTTGGGTCAGATTTTTTTCCTCACGTGCATTTCGTAAAAGTAAACCAATTTTAAACGACTCAAAATCTCTGTCGAGTTCATCTCTACGTTCAGTTCCTTTTTTTCCGTAAACCGTATCTTTTATGTCTTTCCAGCTTTTAGTTTCCATTTCCTTTATTTTTTTCTTCGTAATATTCTTTCATTAATCGAACAGCTTTGTCGATTTCTTTTTTCGGTGTTTTCTGCGTCTTTTTAGTAAATCCGTTCAAGAGTATAACTAATTTACCTTTATCAAAGAAGCAAAAAACTCGCCAGATATTCGAGCCTAATTTTATTCGAGCCTCAAATAATCCTTTGTAAGTTTTCATTGGAGCCAAATATGTTTTCGGCACGTGCTGATAAGTTTCGATTATTTCAATGACCTTAAATATTTTGTCTTGAACCTTTTTCGGTTGAGCAAGTAGAAACTCCTCGAAATAATTTTTATACTGTATTACTTGCCTAACTTTTTCCATTCAGACAAAGGTAACTTAAAAGTTACTATTTTCAAAATATTTCAAAAGTTAATTCGAAATCGAGTGTTTTTGGGTATGTTTTACAACGGTTTGTATATGAAAAGTTGCGGTTTTGTGTGCGAGGATTTTCCGAAGGAAAATCAGACGTAACAAAACAAGCAACGACCTTTAAATTTAGCCTAAACCAGCAATTTTTTATATACTTTGTTAGGCACTGGTTTTTTATTTTTTCATCTATAATCTGGCAAATCATTCCACTTATCAAGCATTTTAGCAAAAAAGTTAGCGGAATAAGTCGTTTCGTAATTCAGTCCGAGATTTCCAACTTCCAAATCTCCAAACATAGAAACTATCATTTCAATTTGGTCAGAGTTTAAGTCAATTAGATAAAAGTCAGTTTCCGTACTATTCGGCTTTTCGTGCAATTCAGGTTTTTGAATTTTGTTTTCCGATATTATTCGGTCAATTTCAGATTCAAATTCCGTCAATTTATTAATTCCGAGTTGCTTTTTAGTTTCTTTTAGCGTTCCAAAATCAAGTACGTTTCCTTCTTTCGTTATTCTATTATATTCTTCTGTTCGCATTTTTGGTCAACTTGTGCCTAACGCCCATGTGTATGTGGCGTATTTTTCCGCCAGGAAAATATGCGACCATACACTTTGTTGGCAGTAGTTTATTAACGATTAATAATTAAAACACCGCCTTAGTTATTAATTATACATTTTTTGGCGGTAGTTTATTCTTAAAATATGGGATTTCAAGATTTAAAAAAAGTAATACAAATACACTTTCCTATTCATAGAGAAGGTACAGAAGAAGACTTCAGAAATAGTAATGAGTTTAGAAATAGAAGACAATTATTCAAAAAAGAGTATTACAATGATTATTGTTCAGTTAAATTAAGAATGGGTTATTGTGAAATTCATTTTTTTAAATCTGACCATGGAACACTTGAGCAAATACAAAATGATTGGCGTGATTACTCTTTAAGTCTAAAAATTGAAGAAAAGGATTATTTGAATGCAGAAAAATTATTTAGTTGGTTAGTCTAATTACTGCCAACGGTTTGTGTATGAATAGTAGCGGATTTGAAACACTTACTTTTGGTTTATAACTCAACTATAAAGATAAAAAACTAACTTTGATTAAGCACTAAACCCGCTATTATTTATACACGTTGTTGTGTTTTCGTACTTTTTTCCGCAAACTTTCTAGCGTTGGCAAAGACATACTCTTTTGCAATTTTGGATTGTGTGTTGGCTGAAGCGAATTGCAAATGTGTATGGCTTTTAGCGTTTGGAAAATCCAATTTATACATATATATTTGCATACTATAATTAGCGTTAAAATTATGACTAAAAATCAGACAGTTACTTTAATCAATAATCAAACAACGTATGAGAACAATTTAGAATTGTCCCATAGAAAAGACCTTGGCGTTTTTCTCACTAATAATATTAATACCGTTGATAAGATTTTAGATATAATTGATTTTGAAGATAAAGACATATTGTCAAGGAAGTTTTTAGAACCATCTTGTGGTAATGGTGTATTTGTTATACGTCTTTTAGAAAAACTATTTAAAAACATTCAAGATAAAAAAATCGTTATCAAGTTTATTGAATCAAACATATTCTTTATTGATATTGATGAAAGTATGATTGAAAAAACAAAGATTAACATTTCAACTTTTTTTTATTCCAAGTTTAATGAGCCATATACTGGCAGTTATAAAAGCTTCGTTTTCGACTTTACTCAACGAATTAAGCCTAAAAAAAGTAATTCGCTTTTTGATTCTCTTTTAGATATTCCTCTTGCAAAGTTTTTAGATAATATGGATTATGTAATTGGAAATCCGCCTTATGTTTCTCTTTATGGCAGAAGAGATAGAAAGAAAGATGAAGCTCAACGTATTTATTACTTGAATAGATATTCTCAATTTCCTGACTCCTTAAAGAACGGTAAGATTAATTATGTAATGTTGTTCATAGAGCAATCTATAGATTTTTTAAAAGAAGGTGGGAAGCTTAGTTTTATAATAGATTTATCTTTTTTCGAGACAGCATATGAACATACAAGAAAATATTTATTAGATAAAACTCGAATTTTGAGTATAGAGTATAATATTAAAGATTTTGAAGTTGCAAGCGGTCAGGTAATACTTGAATTGCAGAAAACAAAAGTTGAAAATAATTTAGTAAAAATAATTGATGCAGAAAACAATGTAAGCATAGAAGTTGAACAAGCATTATGGTATAAGCCGAAAGACCAATTTAAGTTTAGATTTAATACTTGTTCCTTAAGTTCTGCTATTATAGATAAAATAGAATCTAAGGATTGTCCAACGCTTAAGAGCTTGTACCCAAAAAAGAATCTTAGAACTTGTGTAATGCTTTTGAATATGGAAAACCTTTTTGTTTTTGAAGATAAAAAGCTTGATGACGAAGTTAAAGCCTATCCATATTATCAAGGCTCAAAAGGGCTAAAAGGTAAATATCAAAAAATGGAAAACACTAAATATTTCCATTATGATAAAAAATTACAAGACAAAGTTAATGATGAATTAAAGGCTGAATTAATAGCAAAAGGAATTAAAAATAAAAAGCGTCTTGGTTTAGGGGAAACAATTATTTATGATAATCCTAAAATTTATATTCGACAGTCTGCTAAAGAAATTATAGCATCATATGATGAAAATCCAAGTTCAGCAAACAATAGTTTATATGTTTTCTCTCTTAGAGATTCAAAAAAAGAAAGCATTATCTTTTTGAAGTTTTTATGTGGTTTATTAAATTCTGATATTATAACTTTTTACTCACAACAATTAAATATAATTAGATTCTCAAAAGGTAAACAACCACAAATTAAGACCTCAGATTTGTATAAGATACCTGTTCCTACTGACATTTCTTTACAAAAGAGAGTTGCTGATTTAGTAGATAAGATTTACTCCAATGACGGAGAAGATGAAACCATTAAAAATGAAATTAATTTGGTTTTTAATGATTATTTTAATCTTACAAATGATGAATTAAAAGTTATAGAAGAATCTATTTTAGATTATTAATAGCATCTTCTTGAGCTTTATTATTTGCAGACAAATCACTTAACTTTATTTCCATTGTCTTTGTCTTTTTAAATAACCCTGCTTTAAGATTTTCTAACTCTTGGGTTGACTTCTTGAGTTTTCTCTCGTTAGATTCAACTTTTTTAGTTAGTAGCAATTGTAAAAATTCTTCTCTTGTTCGGTATTCAGGTTCAGCCGAGCCATTAACCTGCATTTGATTTGCTGGTGTAATTCTAAATGTTGAGCTTATATCCTTTAAAAAGTATGGTTTTACATATTTACCATCAACTTGAACAAACTCCAATCCATTGCCAGAACCTTGGTAAAAGACATAAATAAAGACAAGATAAAAGTTGTTGTTTAGAATATGTGCAATAATTTTGTCTGGTGTTCCACTATCAGGATTTGTATCGTCATTTTCAACATTTACAGCTTTGAAGTCAATCCAGACATCTTGTTTAAATCCTTGAATAGTGTAGTCCGTTCTTGCGTCCCAAGGGTTTTTAGTTTTTCCTGATGGTGATGCTTCTGAATTTGAAAAATGAGCGTGATTTTGTGTTTTAGCTACAAAATTATCTTCAAAAAATTTACTTATTGCGTCTCCAACTCTTTCTCCTTTTTTTACTGCAATGTCCAGTTTAGGTGTTTCAGTAATTATTTCGTTTACTACAGTTTCTAATTCTGCTATTAAATCTTCTTCGTATTTTTTAATTTCCATTTAGCTAAATAAGTCAGTTATGTTTACATCTAAAGCATTAGCAATCTTTTCTATGTTGACAAGAGTAATATTTTTTTCTGCTCTTTCAATCATACCAATATAAGTTCTATGTAAATCAGCTTTATGTGCTAATTCCTCTTGTGAAAGTTCTTTTTCCTTTCGGATTTCTCGAACTCTTTCTCCAAATTTTATCAGTATTTTTTGTTTTGAATCCATTGCTAACTAAAGTATGCAAAGCTAACTTTAGTAGTCATCTTAAACAACAGACTATAGTTAGCATTCAGGTTCAGCGTTGGGAAATTTTAGCTATTTTGGTTTTTAGAGCGTTGGAATTGTGTGTTGGAAAAAACTGAAAGTGCTAAATATGCGGCTGGTTCAGTATGAAACACAACGGTCTGGTGTATGATTTCGTTGCGTGTTTAAGCATTAAAGTTAGCAAATAAATCACAGATAGAAAGTCTGCGAGGACTTTCGTAAGTAGGCTATAACCAGCAATGAATTATACACGGTGTTGTGCGTTCGGTTTTTTTTCAATAGTCAATTAATTTTTCGTTAATGAATGAATTAAAATCTTTTCTATTAATATCAAAAATGTTTTCAATTGTTGAGATTAATTCTTCATTAGATTTTCCACTGTTTAATAACTGATGAAGTACATTTTTTTTATCAGCTAATGCGCAGAGTAATGCTCCTGCTGAATATCTTATAGAAGAAACTTTACCTATTATTGTGTATTTCTTTTCGTCATCAAACAGATGTTCAAATAAGTCGATTTTGGTAATTGCTAAATAATCTTTTAAAATTCCGATATGTTCTAAATAATCCAATTCCTTTGAACCTCCAAGGTAAGTTGCCAAACCTTCGTTAATAGTTGAGTTAATATTCTTAAAATATTTATGATTATAAAGATGTACTAATTCGTGAGGATAATATTCTGAATTATTACCTGAAAAAATTAATCTGTGACTCGAAAAAGCTTCTCCACCTTTTTGATTATTTAAAAACATTGAATCTTCATAGTCAAACCCTCTTAATTTCATATAATCATAAACAGAGTTACAACTGATGTAAGTGTATTTAATTTTGTTAAAATCAAATTTAGAAATCAATTTGTTTTCAAATTCAATTTGTTTTTTTATTTCGATTTGGTTCAGTTCTTCATCTGATGGATAGATATATTTAATATTCTCAATTGTTTTTGTGTTCCATTGTTTTAGGTTTTCTGTAATCACATTTGCAAATTTGAAACTCCCATCTTTTTCTCTACAAGCATAAAAATTATAAATAGAATTGAGCGAATTGAAACCTTCTGGTGAACCCATTACCGCTATTTTAACTAAATATTTATTTTTTTCTTTTTCTTGAATCGACATAATAGTAGGAATATATGTTGGATAATAATCTGCGATTGCAAACCATAAGTCATCATAGGCATATTTAAATATCAAAGTATCGGATTCTCTCCAATATTGACTGTACTCATTTAACTTACTTGAATTAATACACTTTTCAAATGTTTTTATTATTGTGTCATTTTCTTTATGAAATTCAGAAAAAGTCTGTAATGCGTAATCTACTGCAAATTTTTTTTGTGGTTCAATTTTCTTTTTTTGAGTACAGTTCGTAAGTAATATGATGGTAAATAAGAAAAAATATTTCATTAAATGTCTAAAAGTTAGTTGGTATGGCAAACTGACGCACAACGTGTTTGTATATGCTTTGTAGCGTTTCTAAAGCACTAAAATAGTAAATAAAAACGAAATTAAAGGTAAGCGAGGATTTTCGCAAGTAAGCACTTAAAAGCTATAAAGTATATACGGTGTTGGCAAATGTTTTTTCCTTTTTAAATGAGTTGTATTCCTTTATATAATTCATATCTTTGTTTAAAATTATAATAAGATAGTTAATAATGAAAGAATCAAAAATCAGATTTAATACTAAGGATTTTAGAGCTATTAATTCTGCAGAAATGATTATTAATGGTATAACTGTTGTCGCGGGAGAAAATGGCTGTGGAAAAAGTACTCTTTCTAAACTTTTATATTATTCATATAAAACAATTTCAAATTATGATAATTTAGTAGCTAAAAAACTTTTTTCAGAACTTCAAAACGTTTTTACTTTTTTAAAGATTCTAAAATTTGAATTATTCGACAAAAAATATAAAAATATTGATAAAGAATCTTTGGAAAAAAGATTAAAAGTGATTGAAGATACTTTTTTAGAAAATGAAGTGAATGAAGAATTAAAAGATATGATTATTCTTTTAATTAATGACTTTTCAAATATTATAGATAGAAAAAGTTCTCCTCACTTAGCACATATTGTAAAAGATATTGTAAAAAACAAAGGGGTTAAAGAAAATCCAGATCAAGATTTATTTGATACTATTTCAGTATATGTTGAATCTTTATTTAAAGAATCTTTTGGCTTGATAGAATCTAGAGCTATTTCTCTTTTTAAAAATGAATTAAAAAATGTTTTTCATGATGCTGATTTGCCAAGTGAATTTAGCCTTTATGAATATGGTAATCATTTAGTTTCAATAGATAGAAATAGTATATCTATTCCTTATGCTATTGACAATGTTATTTATATTGATTCCCCAATGATGATTGGAGTTAATTCTGATGAAAATAAATATTGGAAAGACTTAAACAACCTATTATTAACTAATAAATCAGATTCAATTTCAAACTGTTCTAATATAATAAAAAATGAGATTTTAAAAGGAGATGTAGCTTTAGAGGATAATAAAAATTCTTTGAATAAGTTTTCATTTAAAAGAGATGATGGTTCAGTGTTTAATTTACTTGATTGCGCAACAGGAATAAAGTCGTTTAGTATTTTACAGCTATTATTAAAAAATGGTTCTATTTCAGATAAAACTCTTCTAATAATTGATGAGCCAGAATCACATTTACACCCACAATGGATAATAGAGTATGCTAGAATGATAGTGCTTTTGCATAAAGAGGTAGGAGTAAAATTCTTTATAGCAAGTCATAATCCAGATATGGTTAGCGCAATAAGATTAATATCTGAAAAAGAAGATGTTTTAAATAATGTAGATTATTATTTAGCTGTAAAAAGCATGAGTTATACATATGATTATAAATACCTAAATATAGATATAGACCCTATATTTGAATCTTTTAATATTGCTATTGAAAGAATAGGTCAATATGGAGGAGGAGATGAGTTTTAAGCATAATCAATCAAATACTATTAATTGTTCAATAGCCACAACTTACCCTGAATCTATAAAACTTATTGATGATTTATTGGATAATGAAGGAGCCGATCTTTCTGGTTCCCATTTTGATAGATGCGAACTGAATGTTATTGATGGTGATGAACTTGAAAAAAGTGTTGCAAAAGAGCAAATTAGAAACAATAATTGTTCTGTGGATATTATATTTGTTGATTCAAATATGTTATTTCAATTAATAGAATTAAAATTTAATTCAACTTCATGTTCAACTCTCGACAATCAGAATATAAAAGATAAAATTTTAGGGACAAAATCTATATTATCTACAACTGGATTGGGAGTAAACTCAATTTATTATGTAGTATTTAGTGATGGAGCTGTAAATGTTGGAATGAATGCTCTCTATAGAAATTCTCCAATGCTAAGCAGACGAATTTTTAAAGGTGTAACTTTATCTCAATTTTACGATGAGTTTTTTTAATGTTTGCCAACGTTTTGTATATGAAAAGTGCTGTTTTGTGTGCGAGGATTTTCCGCAGGAAAATCAGATGTAGCAAAACGGCACTGACTTTTGTGTTACGACCAAATTAAGCATTTTTTATATACGTTGTTGTAAGTAGTTTGTTTTTTTTCAGTTTGTGATTTATAATTCTAATTTTCTGTAAATTCTGCAATTTCAATTCTGTATTTTCTCAATTCTACAAACGTTATAAATTCAAATTTCACGTAATAATTCGGTCAATTTTATTTTCATATTTAGAGTAAATTCAAGTATTTATAGATTCTAAATTTTATTCATAATATTTTTATAGCGATATTTTTAAATTCTGTATTTACTTAAAAATCAGGTTCTAATTGCGATATTTTTGCGAATTACTTACAACGTTTTGTATATGAAAAGTGCTGTTTTGTGTGCGAGGATTTTCCGCAGGAAAATCAGATGTAGCAAAACGGCACTGACTTTTGTGTTACGACCAAATTAAGCATTTTTTATATACGTTGTTGTAAGTAGTTTGTTTTTTTTCAGTTTGTGATTTATAATTCTAATTTTCTGTAAATTCTGCAATTTCAATTCTGTATTTTCTCAATTCTACAAACGTTATAAATTCAAATTTCACGTAATAATTCGGTCAATTTTATTTTCATATTTAGAGTAAATTCAAGTATTTATAGATTCTAAATTTTATTCATAATATTTTTATAGCGATATTTTTAAATTCTGTATTTACTTAAAAATCAGGTTCTAATTGCGATATTTTTGCGAATTACTTACAACGTGTTTGTGTATGATTTCGTTGCGTGTTTAAGCACTAAAGTTAGCAAATAAATCACAGATAGAAAGTCCGCGAGGACTTTCGTAAGTAAGCTATAACTAGCAATGAATTATACACGTTGTTGTAAGTAGTTTTACTTTATATTTTTTTCTAATCTATTAATAATTCTATCCCGTTTCCTTTCCCAAGTTGTAAATTCCAATTTGTTTTGAATTTCAAATAGTTTTTCTACTTGGTCCTTAAACTGATTTAGAGCCAACGAGTCATTTACTTTAAAGCCTTGTGTTAATGGAATTACTCCTTGAATATCACTAAAATCAAATGGTGGAATTAAAATAGGAATATGAATATTCGTTTTAATCCAAGTAGCTCCCATTTCGCAAAGACAGATAGGGCTTTCATAAAAGTTCTTTGATAACACAAATAGAACTAGCACATTTGTATCTAGTTCTGTCTTAATCCTATCTAAGAAATTTTCACCATAATCGATTCCATAACCTTCAAAAGATGAACAAAAAATTTGTGTACTGTTTAAACCCAATGACTCAAGTATTTCAATTAATTCTTCAACTACATTTGTATCTTGAGATGAGTGACTAATGAATACTTTTTTAATTGATTGATCATTTCCATTACTATCTTCACTTGGTGAATTTTCTTCTGGATCTTGTAATTCTTCGTTAAATTCTTCTATGTAATTCTCAATTGATTTTAGCATTGTAGAGAAGCTACGATTATAAGCATTCTTATGGCTAGAAGAATAGTCATTTCCACCAAACATTAAACCTCTATATTCAAAATTTAAACCTCTAAGTTGTTTAACTTCTACAGATTCATCGCCAAAAATCCTAACTAGAGTTCGTTCGGTAAGATTCTTCCAACTTTTAAAATCTGGATTACCAGAAGATTGAGTAGTAATCCCTGCACCTTTTGATAAAAGTTTATTTAATAAATCAATTTTTCTTTTTGTTGTTAAATTTGACATTCGTGATTTTTATAAATTACTTACAACGACTCGTGTATAAGTAGTAAGGATTTGATTTGTAATAAATTTCATTTAAGCACTTAACCAAATTTGCAATTTTATTGTTATTTTCTTTTAACCATAAAATTTCAACTTTGGTGGATTTCGTAAATAATTACAAAATTTTCAACTTAGCAATTCCCCTTATTACTTATACATACTGTTAGCTTTTCGTTAATTTTTCCTTTTTTACAATTAAAATACTGATATAAAATCTCACATTTTTCAGCGTTTTTATTCGGCGTTTAACTTGTCTAAATTTTCATTCCTAATTGCATAAACAGGCTAAAATTCTGCCGTTTCCACTTCAGAATTATAGACAAATTCTTGCGTAATATTTGTCAGAATATGTTGCTTTACGATTCCGTTTCTGATTGCGTAAATCTGCTAGAAATTCCGCCGTTTTCATTTCATAATTATAGACAAATTCTTGCGTAATATTTTTCAAAATCTGCTGCTTTACGATTCCGTTTCTATTGGATAAACAGGTTAAAATTCCGCCGTTTTTATTTCATAATTACAGACAGATTCTTGCGTAATTATTTGTCAGAATCTGCTGCTTTACGATTCCTTTTCTAATTGCGTAATATTTATCAGAATCCTACTTTGCGAAAACGCTTTATTTTCCCAATTTCACGCATTTTTTTTGTTAATGAAAGCTAACGCCATGTGTATGTGGCGTATTTTTCCGCCAGGAAAATATGCGCTCATACACTTTGTTAACGTGCGTTTTTTTCTTTTTTAATTAAAATACCGTTATAAAATCACATATTTTTCAGCGTTTTTATTCGGCGTTTAACTTGTCTAAATTTTCATATAAACTTACGCTAAAAAATCTAAAATTGGGAATATTCAGAACATTTTTTCATTTTTATTTTCGATTGCGTAAACGAGCTAAAAAGTCCGCCATTTTCATTTCGGAATTATAAGCAAATTCTTGCGTGATATTTTTCAAAATCTGCTGTTTTACAATTCCGTTTTGATTGCGCAAATAAGCTAGGAAATCCGCTGTTTTCATTACAAACAGATTCACGTAATCTTTGTCAGAATTTTACTTTTCGAAAATGTTTAATTACGTTAATATTTCGTGTAATTTGGCTTAATGCAGGTTAACGTTTAGAGTATGGTTAGTTGCGTGTTTAAGCAACTAATTCACTAAATTCACTGAGCTTTGAGGAGATTACCAGAACTTCGTAAATATAGACCAAACTAGCAATTAACTATACTCTTTGTTGTGTCTTCGTTTTTTATTTATTTAGGTATAATTTATTGAACTTTCTTATTTCAATTACCCTTTTTGTCATTCTTGGATGAGTAGAATATATTTTATGTATAAATCCCATAAAATCAGGTATTTCTTTTTCTTGTAATATAAACGCTTCTATATTTGTGTCATTCGCTAAACTTTCACTTCCTAGCGCTAATGCTACAAGTGCATTTTCACTTGCTGATAAATCTTCTGTTAAAGTGAATCCTATTCTGTCTGCTGTAAATTCACATGCTCTACTGTAAGCTGATCCAAGAAAGGGAACGAAATTCGCAGGTTTTATTAGTAGTCCTTTCAAGAAGCTTGTGTGTCCTGCTGCATGATGTCCTAATTCGTGACCTATTATCATTGATAATTCTTTTATCTTACCTCTTTTAAGACTTAAATCAACTAAATCTGACATTAGTATCACATATTTAGCAGATAGAAACTTTACAGCAAAGGCATTTACTAATCCACTTCCATTGTATATAAATACTTCTGGTATATTTGTAAGATTAAGTTTGTTGGATTGTTCTATAATTATATCATAAATTTCAGGAAATTGAGAAGGAGATACCTTAACACTGTCTCCATGTATAACCGCTTTAAAGTATAACCCGCTAATCCATAATCCAAAAGCAATAAAAGCTCCCCATATTAATATTGTACCCATTGAAGCAAATAGTAAAATTAGCCATAAAATAATTCCTAAAATTTTCATGATTAATAAATAGGTTTTTTCTTTTTCGTGTATTAGTGTTTTGATTTTAATCATTTTTTTTATTGGTTTAGTTATTTGTTAAATGAGACACAACGGTTTGTATATGAAAAGTGCTGTTTTGTGTGCGAGGATTTTCCGCAGGAAAATCAGATGTAGCAAAACGGCACTGACTTTTGTTTTAAGACTAAACTAAGCATTTTTTATATACGTTGTTACAAGTAGTTGTTTTTTTTTCAGTTTGTAATTTGTATTTCTGATTTAATTTTCCATTTCTTAATTCAACATTTGAGTAATTTCGACAAGTTTTCAATTCTGTATTTTGCTTAATTCTACAAACGTTATAAATTCAGATTTTACATAATAATTCGGTCAATTTTATTTTCAGATTTTGCGTAAATTTTACAATTTCAATTCTGTATTTTGCTTAATTCTACAAACGTTATAAATTCAGATTTTACATAATAATTCGGTCAATTTTATTTTCAGATTTTGCATAAATTTTGCAATTTCTATTCTGTATTTTTCTCAATTCTACAAGCGTTATAAATTCAGATTTCACGTAATAATTCGGTCAATTTTATTTTCATATTTAGAGTAAATTGAAGTATTTATAGATTCTAAATTTTATTCGTAATATTTTTCTAGCGATATTTTTAAATTTCTGTATTTACTTAGAAATCAGGTTCTAGTTGCGTAATTTTTGCCAATTACTTGTAACGTTTTATATATGGTTTGTTGCATTTTTGAAGCACTAAATTAAGTAAATAAAAACGGAATAGAAAATCCCCTAAGGATTTTCGTAGGTAGGCGAGCACTAGCAATAAATTATATATGGTGTTGTAAGTAGTTTTATTCGGATTTATTTTTTATTTCATTTATCAGAAAATCTATGGATGAACTTTTAGAACATTTAATAGCATTATAACTAGAAATTATTGTCCAAAAAAAAGTTACAATCAAAGAAATTACAAAAATAGCTTTCCATACTTCTTTCTCTAAACCAACAAATGATTTGAAGGTAGAGGTCAATATAACGATGAGTATTGTTATAAACAATGATAAAGGTGTTAACCAAGCTTTTACTTTGTTAAGTTTATTTAAATGTTTTAATAAGATATTTTCAAGTTTATCTTCTGTAATTTCAATTAGGTCAGATTTAGTATTAGTTCTTACCTGATTGACAAATTTATTCTGAGGGTTAAATCCGCTATTATTCGACATAACTGCCCTCCTTTCCTACATAAAACGAATAGTGGATAGTGTTACTCAAATCTTTAATCGTATGTACTCTGTAATTTAGATATAATTTTCGATTATCAAGATATCCTATTTCTAAAAGTTCAGTATTTCCAGAACCAAGCGTTCCATCAATATTGACCAAAGTAAGCCTAATTGATTTTTCTTCTGGGAAATCAAATTCAATTGGTGATTTGTCAATGCTTTTATCAGTTTTAAAGGTAAAAATAATTTTTAAATTAGCATGAGTTTCTGGAAACTGAAATTCAATATCTTCGTTGATAATTCCAATTACAGTACCAGAAAAAATTATTTCATATTCTCCCGATTTTATTTTCATAGTTTTTATTTAATTACTTACAACGCCATGTGTATGTGGCGTATTTTTCCGCCAGGAAAATATGCGCTCATACACTTTGTTAACGTGCGTTTTTTCTTTTTTAATTAAAATACCGTTATAAAATCACATATTTTTCAGCATTTTTATTCGGTGTTTAACTTGTCTAAATTTTCATATAAACTTACGCTAAAAAATCTAACATCGGGAATATTCCGAACATTTTTTCATTTTTATTTTCTATTGCGTAAACGAGCTAAAAAGTCCGCCATTTTCATTTCGGAATTATAGACAAATTCTTGCGTAATATTTTTTAAAATCTGCTGTTTTACGATTCCGTTTCTATTGCGTAAACGAGCTAGAAAGTCCGCTGTTTTCATTACAAACAGATTCACGTAATCTTTGTCAGGATTTTACTTTTCGAAAACGCTTAATTCCGTTAATATTCCGTGTAATTTGGCTTAATGCAGGTTAACGTTTTTGTATATTATTTGTTGCGTATTTCGAGCAACTAATTTAGTTAATAAAAACGGAATAGAAAATCCCTTAAGGATTTTCGTAAGTAGGCTAGCACTAGCAATAAATTATATACGGTGTTAGCACCAGTTTTTATTTTAAATTTATCATAAATTGTGGTTGTCCATTATTCACTCCAAATATAATTTGTGATGGTATTTCATCACAAAATAGAAAATAACTTATAGTTGGAGTAGCTTCATTTCCAGCATACATAGACCACCACTTTTTATCTTTACTTTCTCCTTCTCCACACATATTAAGAATTCCACCTATTGGAATATTTCCTTTTGGACCACAAAGAATACTTGGGTTTAATTTATTTTTTTCGCTTAATGGAACTGCACAAATAAATGGAATCCAAGTTCCTGCTCTTGGTCTTAATTCTATTACATTTCTACCATTTTTAGTTTTTTTAATTTCTAAAGTATATGGTTCTAATGTTGGTCTTTGAATGTTTGGAGCTCTATCTTCTAAAGCTGATTTTATACGTTCAATCCAATCATGATCTTTTAAGCTTACATATAATCTAGTTCTTATTGCTGAAGGAATTAATTCTTTGTCAACTGTAGAAGGGAAAATTCCTATTAGCGGAAATGTTTGTCCTCTAGAATTTAATGCTCTATCAAGTGCGTATGCTACTTCTTCCTTACAAGGTTCACTTCCTAAACTATTTTGAGTTGCAATTATTGCCCAAACATCACATTCAGAAGGATTTGAAATAAACTGATCTATTTGCTCCCAAAGTCTTTGCCCCGTTTTAATATTCCATCTGTCAAGTTTTACATTTATTCCAGTTTTTTCAAGTTCTTGAGCAATGAATTCAATGTCACCATTTTTATTATCTTCCCAAGAATATGTAATCCAAAGTGTTTTCATATATCGATTTTTTTCTAAATTGGTGCTAACGGGTTTGTACAAGATTTAGTTGCGTGTTTAAGCTATAAATTTAGTAAATAATTACTGACCAAGAAAGTCCGTGAGGACTTTCGTAAGTAAGCTCTAACCAAGCAATTAATTTTGTACGGTGTTGTGGTTAGTGTTTTTATTTTTCAGTCCACAGTTTTTCTCTCCAAGAAGATGTTCTTTCCAATAAGTCGTTCAATTCCCATTTATTAGTCAATAAATCTAATCCTTTAAAAATTGGAGAATCTACAATATCGACCTCTTTATCATATCTAAAATCTAAATCGTTTAGGATATTTTGCGTTCCTTTATGAAGTTTTCCATTATCTTCTCTATGCTTAAAATAATTAGCCAATCCAATTATTAATTCAATATCAGTTCTCAAATGCTGATCAATTTGCTCTCCTAATTTATATTTTACAATTTTCTTTTCAGAATTATCAAATCTATCATAAATACTGCTATTGATGTAATTTTGAAGTGCTACAAAAGCTAATCCGTATATTGGTTCTGATTCTTCTAAAAACCAAAGTCCATCGTACCACTCAATTTTTTCAAGTTTATCTCTCAATTGAAGAATAGAATTCTCAATTCCATCAATCAAAATCTGATAACTTTCAATTCTAGAATCGTGTCGTTTCCAATCTGTTTTATTCATTTCTTTTTCGTTTCGGACATTAACCACAACGTTTTTGTATATGGTTTGTTGCGTGTTTCAAGCAACTAATTTAGTAAATAATTACCGACCAAGAAAGTCCGCGAGGAATTTCGTAAGTAGGCAAGAACTAGCAATAAATTATATACGGTGTTGTAAAGAGTTTTTTAGTATAATATCTCACAGTTTTTTAATTTCTTTTTTAATTTAAAAATATCCTTTTTTGATATTTTATTTCCTTTTAAATTAAGATGTATTAAGTGTTTTAATTTATATATTTGTTTAGGTATTTTAGTCAAATAATTATTAGATAAATTAATTTTTTCAATTTTTAGAGGAAAAAATGTAGTCTCAGGAAGGTTTAAAATGAAATTATTAGACACATCTATTTCTTTTAAAGAAGTGAATTCACCTAGATTTTTAGGTAAATAAAATATTTTATTCTTAGGTAAATAGATCACTTCTAAAGTTTTCATAGAAGATAAATATTCTGGTATTTGATTTATTTCGTGATTAGAAAATCTAATTTCTTTTAATTTATCAAAGTATTGTATACATTCTGGTAAGTTATACATTGCTCCTTGCAAAAAATCAGCACCCCATATTCTATTTAATTTTAAGATCTCTATTTCGCTATTATCACAGTCAAAATCTTTATGAGACCAATTGATATTTCTTGTAACCTTAATTAGGTTCGAATTTTTAATTTCTTCTTTCTGAGAAGGAGTAAGTTTAATCTTTTTTAATTCTGGGTTTTTATAAAGGAGGTAATCTAACTTTGCTATAGAGATACTTCTTTTTCTCTTAATATATTTTATAGTCTCTCCATCAGGAGTTGTTGTAAAAGAAAGAGATATAATATCAAGTTCCATATCCATTCCTTCCCAAGATTTAGGATAGTCAAGTACAGTTCTCTCATCAAGCTTTTCGTCATAACTATCTAAGTAGATTGAATATTTTTCAGGTTTAAATTGATGTGTTCCTATCAAATCTACAATTCCAACCCTTTCCAAACTTCCATCTTTTTCCAGGTTATCATCAGGTAAAGTTCCTAAAATTCTATATGTTATCTGAGTTACAATAAAATCAGAATTAGGTTGTAATAAATAATCTAGAACCTTATCATCATCACCAGTAGCTATAAGAGGTTTAATCTCAACAATTTTATCGAAAATTTTCTGTAAATTATTGTTATAGGCTGTATTGTATAAAGCTTCTCTGTATTGTTCTTCAATGGTTTGTCCAAAAGAAAAAGATGTTATAAAAAATAAAAAAAAATATTTAATGTTCATTTGAGTTTTCGTTTTTGTTAATTCTTTACAACGGTTTGTATATGAAAAGTGCTGTTTTGTGTGCGAGGATTTTCCGCAGGAAAATCAGATGTAGCAAAACGGCACTGACTTTTGTATTATGACTAAATTAAGCATTTTTTATATACTTTGTTAGCTTTTCGTTATTTTTTTTACAATTAAAATACCGATATAAAATCACATATTTTCAGCGTTTTTATTCGGCGTTTAACTTGTCTAAATTTTCATTTCTGATTGCATAAACAGGCTAAAGTCTGCCGTTTCCATTTCATAATTACAAACATATTTTTCCGTAATATTTGTCAGAATCCTACAGTTTTTCATTTCCGATTACATAAACAGGCTAAAGTCTGCCGTTTTCATTTCAGAATTACAGACAGATTCTTGCGTAATATTTATCAGGATTCTACTTTTTTAAACCGCTTTATTTTTCCAATTTTGCGTAATTTTTTGTTAATGAAAGCTAACGGTTTATATATGGTTTGTTGCGTTTTTCGAGCAACTAATTTAGTAAATAAAAACGAAATAGAAAATCCCCTAAGGATTTTCGTAGGTAGGCGAGCACTAGCAATAAATTATATATTTTGTTAGCTTTTCGTTTATTTTTCCTTTTTTACAATTAAAATACCGATATAAAACTACATATTTTTCAGCATTTTTATTCGGCGTTTAACTTGTCTAAATTTTCATTTCTGATTGCATAAACAGGCTAAAGTCTGCCGTTTCCATTTCATAATTACAGACAAATTCTTGCGTAATATTTGTCAGAATCCCACAGTTTTTCATTTCCGATTGCATAAACAGGATAAAATTCCACCGTTTCTATTTCATAATTGCGGACAGATTCTTACGTAATATTTTTCAAAATCTTCTGCGTTAAAATTCCATTTCTAATTGCGTAATATTTATCAGGATTCTACTTTAGGAAAACGCTTTATTTTTCCAATTTCACGCATTTTTTTTGTTAATGAAAGCTAACGCCATGTGTATGTGGCGTATTTTTCCGCTAGGAAAATATGCGCTCATACACTTTGTTAACGTGCGTTTTTTTCTTTTTTAATTAAAATACCGTTATAAAATCACATATTTTTCAGCATTTTTATTCGGCGTTTAACTTGTCTAAATTTTCATATAAACTTACGCTAAAAAATCTAAAATCGGCAATATTTCGAACATTTTTTTATTTTCTATTGCGTAAACGAGCTAAAAAGTCCGCCATTTTCATTTCAGAATTATAAGCAAAATCTTACGTAATATTTTTCAAAATCTGCTGTTTTACGATTCCGTTTCTATTGCGTAAACGAGCTAGAAAGTCGGCTATTTTCATTACAAATATATTCACGTAATCTTTGTCAGGATTTTACTTTTCGAAAACGCTTAATTCCGTTAATATTCCGTGTAATTTGGCTTAATGCAGGTTAACGCCATGTGTATGTGGCGTATTTTTCCGCCAGGAAAATATGCGCTCATACACTTTGTTAACGTGCGTTTTTTTCTTTTTTAATTAAAATACCGTTATAAAATCACATATTTTTCAGCGTTTTTATTCGGCGTTTAACTTGTCTAAATTTTCATATAAACTTACGCTAAAAAATCTAACATCGGGAATATTCCGAACATTTTTTCATTTTTATTTTCGATTGCGTAAACGAGCTAAAAAGTCCGCCATTTTCATTTCGGAATTATAAGCAAAATCTTACGTAATATTTTTTAAAATCTGCTGTTTTACGATTCCGTTTCTATTGCGCAAACGAGCTAGAAAGTCCGCTATTTTCATTACAAACAGATTCACGTAATCTTTGTCAGGATTTTACTTTTCGAAAACGCTTAATTCCGTTAATATTCCGTGTAATTTGGCTTAATGCAGGTTAACGGTTGGTATATGAAGCGTTGGGCATTTATAAGCACTTTGTTTCGGTTTATCTCTATCTTTATTTACAAGTACTAACTTTGGTTTAATCGCCTATTGCCCAATGATTTATATACATTGTTGTATAACGTTTTTATTTATTATCCTTTTCAATTTTTTCAGCCATTAAAAGTATTTCTTTATTAATTATTTCAGCATTTTCTTTTTTTGTAATTATAGTACCGTGACTTCCTTCAATAATAAATTGTTTCCCGTTCGTAGATAGTTCTTTTAATTCTTTTTGCATTTCAAACCATAATTGAATTTGTTTGTCGGGATCAATACCTTGATTTCTATATTTTTCTTTCTGAGATTCTCGATATTGTTCAGTAGCGGTAAAAACCAAAACAGGTAATGAATCCAAATCACTTGCTTGACCTGCCCGCTTAAGAATATCATCATTGATACTATTTTCTTTTAGATTCCTACGATAAACTTTACCTGAAGAACTTACTAGATTAAAATTACGGATATGACATTCTTGAGGTAAACCATCATTTCTAGGCTTTGGACTTACAATTTTATTGTATATTCCTCTTAAGCCTAAATCTGAAATTACTGCAATAACTTTCAAAAAGTTAATTTGACTATTTGGAATCAATTCTTTTTGTTCCAATCGTTTCCATTGTTCTGGATGACTCGAATCAAGGAACACCATTCCTATTACTTCATTCGGATACAAATCTCTGAATATTCGAGTGTAGACTCCGCCCATAGAGTGACCCGCTAAAATATAAGGTGGTTTTTCTCCATTTTTTTCAAGTAATTCGTGTAATTGATGGGCATAAAATTCTGGTGTAATACTGTCTTTACTTGGTTCGCTAAACCATTTTCCTTCTCTATCATAGCGTACAACTCTCATATTTTTCTTTAATCCTTCCGCTATCCAATGAAGCATATCTGTATGACCATTTGCACCTGATTCGAGAATAATGGTTGGTAAATTATTTATTTTACCTTCTGCTCTTATATGAAGTTCAGTGCCATTGACATCAACTAATTTACCAGGTGGAACTGGTTTTGAATTAAACAATCGGTAGCCTAAACCCAATAATATAAGTAGTAATAAAATACCACCAATAAATTTCCCAATCCACTTAATAATTTTTAGGATTACTTTCATATTTTTATTTTTTTTAATGTTATACAACGACTCGTGTATAAGTAGTAAGGATTTGATTTGTAATAAATTTCATTTAAGCACTTAACCAAATTTGCAATTTTATTGTTATTTTCTTCAACCATAAAATTTCAACTTTGGTGGATTTCGTAAATAATCACAAAATTTTCAACTTAGCAATTTCCCTTATTACTTATACATACTGTTAACTTTTCGTTTATTTTTCCTTTTTTACAATTAAAATACCGATATAAAATCACATATTTTTCAGCGTTTTTATTCGGCGTTTAACTTGTCTAAATTTTCATATAAACTTACGTGAAAAAAATCTAAAATCGAGAATATTCCGAACAGTTTTTTTCATTTCCATTCCTAATTGCGCAAACAGGCTAAAATTCCGCCGTTTTCATTTCGGAATCACAAACAAATTCATGCGTAATATTTGTCAAAATCTGCTGCTTTACGATTCCGTTTCTATTGGATAAATAGGTTAAAATTCCGCCATTTTCATTTCAGAATTACAGACAAATTCTTGCGTAATATTTGTCAGAATCCCACAGTTTTCCATTTCCGATAACGCAAACGAGCTAGAAATTCCGCCGTTTTAATTTCAGAATTACAGACAGATTATTACATAATATTTGTCAAAATCTACAGCTTTACGATTCCGTTTCTACTTGCGTAATATTTATCAGGATTCTACTTTAAGATAACGCTTTATTTTGCCAATTTCACGTATTTTTTTTAAATGAAAGTTAACGGTTGGTATAACCGTCAGTTACGGGTTAAATTAGCGATTATTTTCGGTTTAGCACTGACCTTAGCAATTTCGATTGGATTCGGACGTAGTCGAATCCGCCGTAATTGCGGTTATACATTGTTGTGCTTAGTTTTTTTAAGGAGCTACATTTAAAGACATCAATGTAATCTTTTTCAATTTAGTTTGATTTTCATCTGCATATTCAAAGTGATACGAAATCTCTCTATCAAACCTATCAAAACCTCCGCTTACTCCAATTATTGAATTTGACATTGGACCTCCTTTTTTATTAGGGTTTCCAAAACGTTTTCTAATTTCAGTTTTACCCATATTAATGTTATAGTCTGCAAATGAGAATTCTCCACTTTCATTTGGGTATATAAAAATTGTATGTATAATTTTATTTTTTGTCAAAATCATTTCAAATGATTCGTCTTCTGCATTTATATAAAACTCCTTCTCAAAACCTTCTTCAAGTTCAAGTTCAAAGTCATTATTTTCTATTTTGTATGATTTGAAGTCAGATTTTATTTTTTCAAAATCTTTTCCGATTAATTTTTCAAATTCCATATTTTGTAATTAAGCACAACGCCATGTGTATGTGGCGTATTTTTCCGCCAGGAAAATATGCGCTCATACACTTTGTTAACGTGCGTTTTTTCTTTTTTAATTAAAATACCGTTATAAAATCACATATTTTTCAGCGTTTTTATTCGGCGTTTAACTTGTCTAAATTTTGATATAAACTTACGTGAAAAAATCTAAAATCGGCAATATTCCGAACATTTTTTTATTTTCTATTGCGTAAACGAGCTAAAAAGTCCGCCATTTTCATTTCGGAATTATAGACAAATTCTTACGTGATATTTGTCAAAATCTACTGTTTTACGATTCCGTTTCGATTGCGTAAACGAGCTAGAAAGTCCGCTATTTTCATTACAAACAGATTCACGTAATCTTTGTCAGGATTTTACTTTTCGAAAACGCTTAATTACGTTAATATTCCGTGTAATTTGGCTTAATGCAGGTTAACGCCATGTGTATGTGGCGTATTTTTCCGCTAGGAAAATATGCGCTCATACACTTTGTTAACGTGCGTTTTTTCTTTTTTAATTAAAATACCGTTATAAAATCACATATTTTTCAGCGTTTTTATTGGGCGTTTAACTTGTCTAAATTTTGATATAAACTTACGTGAAAAAATCTAAAATCGGGAATATTCAGAACATTTATTCATTTTTATTTTCGATTGCGCAAACGAGCTAAAAAGTCCGCCATTTTCATTTCGGAATTATAGACAAATTCTTGCGTGATATTTTTCAAAATCTGCTGTTTTACAATTCCGTTTTGATTGCGCAAATAAGCTAGGAAATCCGCTGTTTTCATTACAAACAGATTCACGTAATCTTTGTCAGAATTTTACTTTTCGAAAATGTTTAATTACGTTAATATTTCGTGTAATTTGGCTTAATGCAGGTTAACGCCATGTGTATGTGGCGTATTTTTCCGCCAGGAAAATATGCGCTCATACACTTTGTTAACGTGCGTTTTTTTCTTTTTTAATTAAAATACCGTTATAAAATCACATATTTTTCAGCGTTTTTATTGGGCGTTTAACTTGTCTAAATTTTGATATAAACTTACGTGAAAAAATCTAAAATCGGCAATATTCCGAACATTTTTTTATTTTCTATTGCGTAAACGAGCTAAAAAGTCCGCCATTTTCATTTCAAAATTATAGACAAATTTTTGCGTAATATTTGTCAAAATCTGCTGTTTTACGATTCCGTTTCTATTGCGCAAACAAGCTAGAAAGTCCGCTGTTTTCATTACAAACAGATTCATGTAATCTTTGTCAGAATTTTACTTTTCGAAAATGTTTAATTACGTTAATATTTCGTGTAATTTGGCTTAATGCAGGTTAACGGTTTTATATATGGTTTGTTGCGTGTTTCAAGTTCTAAATATATTAAATAAAAACGGAATAGAAAATCCCCTAAGGATTTTCGTAAGTAGATAAGTACTAGCAATAAATTATATATGTTGTTGTAATTAGTGATTTTCTAACTAAATTTCTCATTTCTTAATTTTCAATTTTTCCGTTTTATTTCTCTTTCTTTTTTTACGTTTCTACTTAAAACTCCGCCTTAATTAATTCACGCTTTATTTTCAGCGTTAATTTCTGCCTTTTTTTTACGTTTCCGCTTAAAACTCCGCTTTAATTAATTTCAGCTTTAAATTCTTTCTTTTTTCACGTTTCTGCTTCAAACTCCACTTTAATTAATTTCCACAGATTTATTCACGCTTTACTTTTCAGAGTTTAATTCTGTTTTTTTCTCTTTTTTAGGATTTACTTTCTAAAAATAGAGTAGCAGTCATTTTCAATTTTTCCAGCGTAATATTATTCAATATTAATTTCTAGAAAAGATAAATCACTAATTAGGAATTTCAGGCTGAAATTCCGCCATTAATTACAACAACCAAATATACGTACTATTACATATATATATCATATATTTTTTATAAATCTAGGGGATTTTTAATTGATTTAAAATTATGAGAGGCAACATGAGTGTAAATTTCTGTTGTTTTACTAGAGCGATGCCCTAATAAATTTTGGATATAGCGTAAATTAGTACCACCTTCTAAAAGGTGAGTCGCAAAAGAATGTCTTAACATATGCGGTGTTACTCTCTTTAGAATACCAGCTTTTTTTGTAGCTCTTTTAACAATTACAGCGACACTTTCAGGTGAATATTTTTGCCCTTTCTTGCCTTCAAACAAATACGTTTTAGGTTGCCACTCCTTATAATATACCCTTAATTCTCTAAGAACGGTTGTAGAAAGTAAGGAATACCTATCTTTATTTCCCTTAGCATTGTTAACATGTATTAGCATTCTTTTGCTGTCTATATCCGTTATCTTTAAATTAAGAATTTCACTTCTACGCAATCCTGCGGAATATAAAAGGCTAACAATACACCGATGTTTTATATTATTTGTGTGATCTATAATAGCTAAAATTTCTTCTTTCGATATTATTTTAGGAAGCCTATGTTCTTTTCTGGGTCTATCTACACTGTAAAATCGATTAGGCATACCCAACACTGTTTCATAGTAAAATTTAATAGCGTTTATAGATTGATTTACATAACTATTCGATTTATTCTGATGCGCTAATACTTGAAGATACTGCTGTATATCTTTTTCAGATAGATCATTTATTGGTTGTTGATAAAAATGATTTATAAATTTCTCAAACAATGAAATATAGATTTTACAAGTGTTTAAAGAGTATCTTTTAAGCTCTAATTTTAAGAAGTAACTCTCAGGAGCATACTTAAGAGTTTCTTTTTTAACCCTATTTCTAAACCCATTTATATTGGGTAAGCTATTGTCTTTTATAGGTTTTTCTTTGAAAAAAGCGTTGCCATGTATCCAGATAACACCTTTAAATTTTTGAAAAATAGCATTAATGTTTTTCTTAGAATACTTTAAATAAACCATATTAAACTCCGCACTCCATTTAGGCTCAGGAAGTTCTTTTATTAATGCATGAATAACCTTGTTTGGGCTAAATTGTAGCCCAATCATCTTGCAGTTATTGATATGTAAATGCTTTAAGGTAATATGTTCTGAGGTTTTCTTCACGCGATAAAATTCAAAAAAAACACTGAATAAAAAAAATATAAACATATATTTATACGTTTATTAAACGGTTAATTATATACTTATGGAAAAGAGATGTCTTCACTGTAAAAATAAACTAGAAGGAAGAAGCGATAAAAAATACTGTTCTTCTTATTGTCGATCTTCTTATCATTATGAAAATAATAAAGAACAAGAAGATAGTTTGTTTTTTGTAATAGATAAAAAACTCAAAAATAACAGAAAAATATTAAAAGAATTTAACAAAGCAGGATACGCTAGTGTCAGAAAAGAAAAATTGTTAGCAAAAGATTTCGACCCAAATTATTTTACAAATTATTGGAAAAATAGCAAAGGGCAGGTTTATTTATTTTGTTACGAATATGGTTTTTTAGCTCAAAAAGAAAAGTACATACTAGTACATTGGCAAAGCTATATGAAAACCAAGTAAATTTATTGAAAACACTTCTTAATTAAATAGTATTTTTGTTACATGAAAATAAAATTTATTTATATCGCAGTATTTTTAGTTTTATCAGGCTGTAAAACGAAAAAAATAAACTTAAAACAACCAACATTAAAATTTTTAAATGAATTTATAGTCAAAGATTCTTTAAATTTTAATAATACTATTATTGGAGGAATTTCAGGGATTGATTTTAGCAATAATCAATATTATATGGTAGTTGATGATGCTAAAAACCCACGGATTTTAATTGGCGATGTTGTTATTAAAAAAGACAGTATCAAAAATATGATTTTTCAAAAAGTAATTTCATTACAACCCGAAAGTGAGTTTTATCAAAATAATGTGTTAGACTTAGAATCGGTTTTTTTTAGCGATAACAAACTAAATTTAGTCAGCGAAGGAAGCATTCGTAAAGGTAAAAACCCAACGATTTTTACAATTGATACTGCTGGTAATTTTAAAGAAAAAATAAAAATTCCTGATTATTTCAAAGCAAATTCTCAAGCAAAACCAAAACACAATGCCACTTTTGAAAGTTCATCAAAAAGTTTCGATAAAAAAGGTTTTTGGGGCGCAATGGAAGCCCCACTACAAGCCGATGGCGATGAGCCAACATTCCATAAAACACAATCGCCAATACGTATTACGTATTTCGATACTCAAACCAAAACAGCGACCAAACAATTTTCTTATCAGCTAGAAAAAATTGACAAACCAGCAAAAGGAAGCGTTAATTTAAATGGTGTTACTGCTATTTTAGAATACAAAAAAAATCAATTCTTTGTGGTAGAAAGAATTTATCAAAGTGGCTACGGGGCTTATGGAAATACCATCCGAGTTTTTAAAGCAACAGTAAATGAAAACACTACAAATACTTTAGGGATTTCATCTTTAAAAAAAGAAAAATATATCCCTCTAAAAAAAGAATTATTATTCGATTTTAAATCAATTCAGCCTAAATTAACTGATTCAATTATCGATAATATTGAAGGAATTACTTTCGGACCTAAATTATCGAACGGAAACAACTCGCTGATTTTTGTTTCTGATGATAATTTTCAAGTATATGGAAAGCAATTAACACAGTTTTTATTGTTTGAAATTGAAACAGAAAAAGTACATTAATAGTCGTAATTATTTAAAAGATGATAGCCAAACTTAAAAAAAAATCAATTCAGAAATTTTATAATAAAACGATTGTAAAAAAACAAGCCGAAAATCAACAAAAACAAGTTGGAAAACAGCAGTGTAAAATTAAAAAAATTGCGATTTTATTAGATAATGAATCTTTAGAAAAAATCGTAATTGCTAATTTAACAAATCATTTTCCTTTTAAAAAAAACGATATTACCGTGTTAATTTATCGGTCTTTTGATAAAAAACAAGAAGCTTTACCAACATTTTTTACCGATAAAGAAATCGGATTTAAAGCAGGTTTAAAATCAGACAATTTAAAAAATTTCGTTAAAAACGAGTATGATTTGCTTATTAATTATGTAAAAACACCAAATTTATATGTGAATACAATAACTTTGTTATCGCAAGCAAGATTAAAAGTTAGTTTTGCAGGTGTTGATGATAGATTGTATGATATTGTTATATCTGACGAAGGATTAAATGAAACAGTTTTAAATCAAGAAATAAAAAAATATTTAATAATACTAAAAAAAATATAATGCAAAAATTTGTTGGTACAGGAGTGGCTTTGGTAACGCCTTTTAGCGAAGACTTAAGTGTCGATTTTCAGGCGCTTAAAAAATTAGTAAATTACAATATCGATAACGGTACAAATTATTTAGTTATTAACGGAACAACTGCAGAAAGTGCTACTATAACAACACAAGAAAAAGCTGAAATTATAAAAGTAATTGCTACCGAAAATAACGGACGCTTACCTTTAGTTTTAGGACTTGGAGGGAACAATACACAGGTGGTTATTGATGAATTAAAATCTGCCGATTTATCAAATATTGATGGAATATTGTCGGTAGCACCGTATTATTCAAAACCAACACAGGAAGGTTTTTATCAGCATTTTAAAGCCATTGCTTCAGCTACTAAAAAACCAGTTATTTTATACAATGTTCCTGGTAGAACGGCTAAAAATATGGAGCCTGCTACGATTTTACGATTAGCAAACGATTTTGAAAATATTGTAGGAGTCAAAGAAGCTGGAAATAATCAGCAGCAATATTTAGCCTTATTAAAAGATAAACCAAAAGACTTTTTAATTATTTCTGGTGATGATGATTTAGCTTTAGGTGTTGTTTTAGCAGGTGGAGCGGGAGTAATATCAGTAATAGGGCAAGGGTTTCCCAAAAAGTTTTCAAAAATGATTCAGCTAGGATTGGCAGGTAAAAATAAAAAAGCCTATAAAATTCATTATCAATTAATGGATGTTGTAGATTATATTTTTGAAGAAAATAATCCCGCAGGAATTAAGGCGGTATTATTAAAAAAAGGCATCTGCTTAGATGAGGTTCGTTTGCCGTTAGTAAAAGCATCCGAAGAGTTACAAACAAAAATTTCAGATTTTACAGACTGTTTATAAAATAGTGATTTTTAAAAAATAAAATAATAGGCTACAGTTTTTTAAATTGTAGTCTTTTTTGCATCTTTGTATAAATACTTTGTTATTTATAATCAATATAATTAAAATAGAAAAAATATGTTATCAAAAGTAATAGAAAGTGCGTTAAATAAACAAATAAAAATTGAAGCAGAATCTTCACAGGTATATTTATCGATGGCGTGTTGGGCCGAAAATCAAGGTTTTGAGGGGGTGGCGCAATTTATGTACGCACACTCTGACGAAGAGCGCATGCACATGTTAAAATTAGTAAAGTTTGTAAACGAAAGAGGAGGACATGCAAAAGTATCGGAATTAGTAGCACCACCAAGTGAATTTGGCTCGTTTAAAGAAATGTTTCAAACCTTGTTTGACCATGAAGTAATGGTTTCGGCATCAATTAATGATTTGGTACATATTACTTTACAAGAAAGAGATTATGCAACTCATAACTTTTTACAATGGTATGTCTCTGAACAAATAGAAGAAGAAGCATTGGCAAGAAATATTTTAGATAAAATTAATTTAATTGGCGATGATAAAGGAGGTTTATATTTATTTGATAATGATGTAAAGCAAATAGTAGCGCAAGGTGCAGCAGCTGCTAATCCAGTATAATAAGATTAACAAACATTTATATATTCAAAACCTTTTTTATAGCATTTTTATAGTTTATTGCAATACTCTATTAGAGAAATAAAAATCGTTTTAATAATCCATAATTAATCACTAATTTTGCCAAATGCAAAAAATTAAAAATTTAGCGTGTTTAGTTGTAATACTATTGGTTTTGTCTTCATGCGGAGAGTATAACAATGTGTTAAACAAAGGAAGTATTCAGGAACAATACAAAATGGCTGTAAAAATGTACGAAGTGCAAAAATACAGCAAAGCATTGCGTTTATTTGAAAAAGTAACCCCTTCGTATAGAGGTAAACCTCAAATGGAACGTATTCAGTATATGGTTTCTCAGTCTAATTTTAATGAAAAAAATTATAGTTTAGCGGGCTATTATTTTAATCGATTCACTAAAAATTATCCGAAAAGTTCAAAAAAAGAAGAAGCAGCTTTTTTATCAGCATTAAGTTACTATAAAGCAGCACCCAGTTTTAGTTTAGATCCTACAGATACAAACAAAGCATTAGCTTCTTTTCAGGCATTTATTGATGCTTATCCTAATTCTAATAAATTAGATGAAGCAAATAAATATTATACAGATTTACGTAGTAGGTTAGAGAAAAAAGCATTTGAAATAGCAAAAACATATTATAATACAGCAGGGTATGATTCTAGAAATTATCGTGCAGCAATTACTGCTTTTGATAATTTATTATCAGATTATTTAGGTACAAAATATAAAGAAGAAGCATTATATTTTAGACTAAAAGCAGCACACGATTTTGCCATGAAAAGTACACAGCGTAGAAAAGCAGTTAGAATAAAAGCCGCTATAAACGCATACGATAAATTAAATAGAAATTTTCCTGAATCTAAATTTATAAAAGATTCAAATGCAATGTTAGCCGCATTAAATAAAGAACAAGAACAATTAGTTAAAAGTTAAAAGATGGATTATAAAGAAACGAAAGCACCCTTAAGTACTATTACTTATAATAAAGAAGCTATCGAAGCTCCAACAGAGAATATCTATGAAGCTATTTCAGTTATAGCAAAAAGAGCTAATCAAATTAATGCTGATTTAAAGAAAGAATTAGTTGATAAATTAGATGAATTTGCTACTTATAATGACAGTTTAGAAGAAGTATTTGAAAATAAAGAACAAATTGAAGTTTCTAAATTTTACGAACGTTTGCCTAAACCTCACGCTATTGCAGTAGATGAGTGGTTAAATGGTGATGTATATTTTAGAACTCCAGACGCTGAATAATTATGTCTGTATTAAATGGTAAAAAAGTATTAGTAGGTATTACCGCAGGTATTGCCGCATACAAAACAGCCAATTTAGTTCGATTATTTATAAAATCAGGCGCAGAAGTTATCGTAGTGATGACTCCTGCGTCTAAAGATTTTATAACCCCGCTTACACTTTCTACACTTTCTAAAAACCCTGTTTATTCAACTTTTTATGATAAAGAAGATGAAAATGAGGTATGGAATAATCACGTTGATTTAGGACTTTGGGCAGATTTAATGATTATTGCTCCAGCAACTGCAAATACCTTGTCGAAAATGACAAATGGTACTTGCGATAACTTGTTGTTAGCGATTTATTTATCAGCAAAATGTCCGATATATTTTGCGCCAGCCATGGATTTGGATATGTATATTCATCCATCGACTAAAAATAGTTTAGATGCGTTACAAGGTTTTGGTAATATTTTAATTCCTGCTACCTCTGGTGAGCTAGCAAGCGGATTAGTTGGCGAAGGTCGTATGGCAGAACCTAAAGATATCGTTTCTTTTATTGAAAAAGATATTGCTTCTAAATTACCACTAAAAGGGAAAAAACTACTGATTACCGCAGGACCAACATACGAAGCAATTGACCCTGTTCGTTTTATAGGAAATCATTCTTCAGGTAAAATGGGCTTTGAAATAGCTAAAACAGCCGCTAATTTAGGCGCTGAGGTTTATTTAATTTCAGGACCATCACACCAAAGAGTAAATCATTCTTTTATTCATAGAATTGATGTGAAATCAGCCCAAGAAATGTACGATGCCTGTCATCAGTATTTTGCGGAGGTTGATGTGGCTATTTTATCTGCCGCCGTGGCTGATTATAAACCAAAAAATGTAGCTACTCAAAAAATAAAGAAAAAAGATTCCGCTTTAGTAATTGAATTAGCACCTACCAAAGATATTTTAAAATCGTTAGGAGAAATTAAAACAAACCAGTTATTAGTTGGTTTTGCTTTAGAAACCAATAACGAAGTTGAAAATGCAAAAGCTAAAATTATCAAAAAGAATTTAGATTTTATAGTGTTAAATTCTTTACAAGATAAAGGCGCAGGTTTTGCTACAGACACCAATAAAATAACGATTATTGATGCTGATTTTAAGCAAACCGTGTTTGATTTGAAATCAAAAAAAGCAGTGTCAGCAGATATAATGAGCGAAGTTCTTAAAAGAATTTAATAAAATTGTTACAACGCGTATTTTTTTAAAATAATTTTTATTACTTTGAATGCTAAACCATATTCAAACGAACAATAATTAAAACGATAATAGATGCGTAAGTTTTTCTTTTTAATTTTTATTTTATCATCGATTTTTAGCTTGCAATCGCAAGAGTTAAATGCTTTGGTAACTATAAATACCGATAAAATTCAAAGTAGTAATAAGCAAGTTTATCAAACACTTCAAAAATCAGTAACGGCGTTTATTAACGAAACCCAATGGACTACTAAAACTTTTAAGCAACAAGAGCGTATTAATTGTGCATTTACCATTATTATCAGCGAACAAAATTCGAATAATTTTACTGCAAGCCTTCAGGTTCAAGCTACACGACCTGTGTATAATTCAAGTTATGCAACGCCTATTTTAAATATTAACGACACGAGTTTTAATTTTAAATATAGTGAGTTTGCACCCTTAATTTTTAACCCAAACACCTACGATTCTAACTTGGTATCGACCATTGCATTTTATGTTTATACTATTTTAGGAATTGATGCCGATACTTTTGCTTTAAAAGGAGGTACGGATTATTTGAAAACAGCAGAAAATATAATGTTACAAGCACAGTCTAGTGGAGAAAGTGCTTGGCAAAATAAAATAGGAAAACAAAACAGGTTTGCGTTGATTGATGGTTTTTTATCCTCAAAATTTAGCCCTTTACGCAGTATTTATTATGAGTATCACAGAAATGGTTTTGATAATTTTGCAGACAATAAAGAATTAGCAAAACAAACGATTCAAAAAAATGTAATTTCTTTAGAAAAATTACATAATATTTCTATTGGAAATTATATGATTCGTGTTTTTTTAGATGCAAAGGCAGATGAAATTTCAAATGTTTTTTCGGATGGAAAACCTGCTGAAAATACACAGAAAATGCTTAGTGTTTTAAATAAAATAGCGCCTACTTATAAAGATAAATGGAAAACTATTAAATAAGGTTTGTAATCTTTATTAGTTAGCAAACATTGAATCCAACTATTATGAATAGATTTTTTAAAGACCTAACAATTCCTAAATCTATTTTAATGACCTTTATTTTATATGGAATTCTATTATTTCTGATTTTTATTAATGTTAAATTATTGAACTTTGATTTTAATACAACATCTTTTATAAGCCAACTTCTAATCCTAGTAATAATAATTATATTATTTAACAATTACTTTTTTCAACTTAAAGACTTAGAGTGTAGTTTTTTGAAAATAATCCAATTTACGATGTTAGGCGTTACAATTGGAACAATTTATTATATATATCAATTTATTTTGAGTAATAAAATATCTCAACAATATGAGATAACGATTAGTTTATTAATTGAAAGTATTTTCCTTGGAGTTATTTATGAAGAATTATTTTTCAGAGGAATTATTCTAAAAGGACTTTTGAAGAAACATAGACCATACGTTGCTATTATTACTTCATCTCTTCCGATGTAAAAAGACTAGGAATATATCTGTTCTTTTTTAAGTAATTTAATTCATTAAAAACTCGTACTTTTATTTTTTTAAAGAATCGATTTTGCTTAGACATTTATCCATACATAATTACGCGTTAATCAATCAATTATCGATTGATTTTACAAAAGGTTTATCAATAATAACTGGGGAAACAGGGGCAGGAAAATCCATATTACTAGGCGCTTTAGGTTTGGTAATGGGAAACCGTGCCGATTTATCTTCCTTAAAAAACACCGATAAAAAATGTATTATTGAAGCCAAATTTGCTGTTGAAGGCTATTCTTTACAACATCTATTTGATGAATTTGATCTTGATTATGAGCCCGAAACTATTATCCGTAGAGAAATTTTACCTTCTGGAAAATCAAGGGCTTTTGTAAACGATACGCCTGTAAATTTATCAATTTTAACAGCGTTAAAAATAAAATTACTCGACATTCACTCGCAACATCAAACGGCTGAATTGTCGGATACTAGCTTTCAATTTTCGATTATTGATGCCTTGGCAAAAAATAAAACCAAGGTTACATCCTACAAAACAGGGATGAAAAAATACACTTCTTTAGTTAAAGAATTAAAAATTTTAAAAGAAGAAACTCTAAAATCAAAAGAACAATATGCTTATAATTCACACTTATTCAATGAATTTGAACAAGCGGAATTAGTTATAGGCGAGCAAGAAATTTTAGAAGAAAAATTACATACCTTAAATAATGTAGAGGAAATAAAATTGCATTTATCGGAAGCCTTAGCTGTTTCATCGAATGAAGAAATTGGCGTGCAAAATTTATTGTATTCCTTAGAAAATAGCTTGCAAAAAATAAGTGAATACGCTAAAAATTACCAAGAAATTACGAATAGAGTTACGAGTTTAAAATTAGAATTTGACGATGTTGTTGCCGAATTAGAAAATGCGAACGAAGAGGTTGCTTTTAACCCAAATGAAGTTGAAGAATTAAACGACCGTTTGCAATTAATTTACAATCTTCAAAAGAAACATTCTGTGAATTCTATTGCTGAATTGTTGGTTATTTTTGAATCATTATCAGAAAAAGTAGCGCAGGTAGATGATGCGGACGCTTTGATTGCCGCTAAAAATTTAGAAATAACAGCAGTAACAAATAAATTAGATGAATTTGCTGTTTTAATTACAGCATCTAGAAATAAGGCGATTCCTAAATTACAGAAAGAATTAGAATATTTATTAACGGAATTAGGAATGCCAAATGCACGTTTTTCAATGGAATTAATTCCGTCGGATAGCTATTTTTATAATGGAAAAGATGTATTGTCGTTTCTGTTTTCAGCAAATAAAGGTGGGAATTTTGGCGAGCTTAAAAAAGTGGCTTCTGGTGGAGAATTATCACGAATTATGTTATCGGTAAAGAAAATTTTATCAGAAAATATACAGCTTCCAACCATTATTTTTGATGAAATAGATACAGGAGTTTCAGGGGAAGTTTCTAATAAAATTGCCAAAATAATGCAGGATATGGGTACAGGAATGCAGGTAATTACCATTACGCATTTACCTCAAATTGCGGCAAAAGGAGTACAGCATTACAAGGTGTATAAAGGCGAAGAGAATGGCGTAACAACCTCTAATTTAAAATTACTTTCCGAACAAGAACGCATTATTGAAATTGCAGAAATGTTAAGCGGAAAAGAGGTATCTGAAAGTGCGTTAATTCATGCAAAAGAATTGTTGAATTAAAATAAATTCAGCATGACGGTAATTAGAGTTTTCAATAAAATAGAGAAGTTAAAAAATAGAAAAGTATAAAATGTACAATTTATTAAAAGGAAAAAAAGGAATTATTTTTGGGGCTTTAGATGAAAATTCTATCGCCTGGAAAGTTGCCGAACGTGCCTGTGAAGAAGGCGCTGAATTTGTATTAACCAATGCACCTGCGGCAATGCGTTTAGGAAATATTGATGAATTGGCTAAAAAAACAGGGGCTGTAATTATTCCTGCCGATGCAACGTCAATGGACGATTTAACGGCTTTAGTTGAAAAATCAATGGAAATTTTAGGCGGTAAAATTGATTTCGTTTTACATTCAATCGGGATGTCGGTAAATGTGCGTAAAAAGCGTCATTATACCGATCCTAATTATGATTTTACAGCAAAAGGAGCCGATGTTTCTGCGGTTTCTTTTCATAAGGTTTTAAATGTTTTGTATCATAAAAAAGCGATGAATGAGTGGGGGAGTATCGTAGCGCTTAGTTATATGGCAGCACAACGAGTTTTTCCTGATTATAACGATATGGCTGATAATAAAGCCTATTTAGAATCGATTGCTCGTAGTTTTGGCTACTTTTTTGGGAAAGATCATAAAGTGCGTGTAAATACGATTTCGCAATCGCCAACGCCAACTAGAGCAGGAAAAGGGGTAAAAGGTTTCGATGGATTTATTTCATATTCCGATAAAATGTCGCCACTAGGAAATGCGACTGCTTTAGAATGTGCCGATTACACCATTTCGTTGTTTTCAGATTTAACAAAAAAAGTAACCTTACAAAATTTATTTCACGACGGCGGATTTTCAAATATGGGCGTTAGCACGGCGGTAATGGATAAATTTACAGAAGCATAACTTTAACAAGCATACAAAATATATTAAAATGCAAATCGTTAGATTTGCATTTTTTATTTATACATTATTATGAACAATAATTTACAGCTAGCCCAAATAGAAGCAAACTTAGCTCCTTTAAGAAAACAGTTAAAAGAACACGGGTTATATGATTCTTTAAAAAATATTACAGATGTTAAAACTTTTATGGAATCGCATGTCTTTGCTGTTTGGGATTTTATGTCGTTATTAAAAGCCTTACAACAAAAATTAACCTGTACCACTTTGCCTTGGCTTCCTGTGGCAAACCATAATACAGCGCGGTTTATCAACGAAATAGTTTTAGGTGAAGAAACCGATGTAAATGAATTAGGAGTTTCTAAAAGTCATTTTGAAATGTATATTGATGCCATGAATCAGGCAGGGGCAAATACCGCTCAAATCACTAATTTTATTGATGCTATTCTAGGGGGAACAACAATAGAAGAAGCCTTAAATAAGGTAGTTATTTTACCAGAAGTAAAAGATTTTGTATTGTTTTCTTTTGAAGTTATTGCTACCGAAAAACCACATATTATTGCCGCTAGTTTTACCTTTGGTAGAGAGGATGTAATACCTGATATGTTTTTAGAAATTGTTAAAAATACCGAAGAAAAAGAAAGTACAACATACAGTAAATTAACCTATTATTTAAACAGACATATTGAGTTAGATGGCGATGAGCACGGTCCTTTATCATTACAAATGATAGAAGAATTATGTGGTAACGATGCTCAAAAATGGGAAGAAGTATTGCTATATGCTAAAAAATCATTAGAAAAACGTATTAATCTGTGGAGTGGGATTACAAAACAAATTAATCCAGATTTTTTAGCTTAAAAGTCTGTAAAATTTAAAAAAGGATGTTAAAATTTTCAATAATAGTTCCTGTTTATAATCGTCCGAAAGAAATTGAGGAATTACTAGAAAGCCTTACAAAGCAAGATTTTCAAGAGAATTTAAAAGATGCTTTCGAAGTTATTATTATTGAAGATGGCTCTGAAAAATCATCCGAAGAAATTGTAAAGAGCTACAAAAACCGCTTGAATATCCGTTATTTTTATAAGGAAAATAGCGGAGCAGGAGCAAGCCGAAATTTTGGGATGCAACGTGCTAGTGGTACTTATTTTATCATTTTAGATAGCGATGTAATTTTGCCAACACAATATTTATCCGAAGTAAAAAAAGGCTTAAAACAACAATATACCGATGCTTTTGGAGGTGCCGATGCTGCTCATAGTAGTTTTACCGATTTACAAAAAGCTATTAATTATTCGATGACATCGGTTTTAACAACGGGTGGAATTAGAGGTAAGAAAAAAGGAATTGGAAAGTTTCAGCCACGGAGTTTTAATTTAGGAATATCAAAAAAAGCCTTTATAAAAACTGCTGGATTTTCGAGAATGAAGGCTGGTGAAGATATTGATTTAACCTTTCGTTTGTGGGAAAATGATTTTGAAACTCAACTGATTGAAAAAGCATTTGTGTATCATAAACGCCGAAGTACAATTAAGCAATTTTTTAAACAAACGTTTGCCTTTGGAACTGCCCGCCCCATTTTGAATGCAAAATATCCTGAATCAGCGAAATTAACCTATTGGTTTCCTAGTGTATTTATAATCGGTTTTTTGGTGAGTTTATTGTTGTTATCCTTCGGATATTGGCAATTTTTTATATTATACCTGTGTTATTTTACGGCAATTTTTATAGATGCTTACAGGCAAAATAAGAGTGTTAATATTGCTGCTAAAAGTAAATTAACAACCTTGGTGCAATTTACAGGTTATGGATTAGGGTTTTTAAAATCAATCTTTAAAATATAAATTTTCAGTAAAATATAAGACCTCACAGGTTTTTAAAAGCTGTGAGGCCTGTTTGTTTATTTGTGATAAAATTGAATAAGTTTGAGGCTAAAAATCGCTTTCTTCAATAATATATTCCATTAAAGAGTTGTAATACTCTTCAATATAAACGACATCTTTAAAGTTTTTATCGCTATTAAAATAATAACTTTTATCGTCTTTTGTAGTAACAAACCAGAAGTTTTTGCCTTCGTATTCAACGCCTTTATTGAATGAAACTTCTACGGCAATTTTTTCTATTGCAATTTTTTTTGCTGAGGTAATTTTTGCTTCGGTAAATTCAATATATGAATTGTTATTTTGAGAATTTGATGTTAGTATTGTTGCGAATACTAAAAAGGTAAATAATACTATTTTTTTCATTATTAGGAGGTGGTTTATTTATCTGTTTTTTTGTTAAATAATATTTAAAATATTTTCTACCGGACGACCAATAACAGCCTTATTTGCGTTAATAACAATCGGGCGCTCAATAAGTTTAGGATAATCAAGCATTGCTTTTATAATTTGAGAGTCAGACAATTCGTTGTTTTTAAATTGTTCTTTAAATTCATCTTTCCATATTTTTTCATTCTTACGAACCAAATCGATAGGAGCGATGTTTAAAAGGCTAATAATTTGGGTTAATTGTTTTTCAGAAGGGATATTTTCTAAATATTTTACAACTTCGAATTCTTTCTCTGAATTTTCTAAAATTTCAAGCCCTTGTCGAGATTTTGAGCAACGTGGATTGTGGTATATTTGTATCATTTTAATAGCTTTTTTATTAATTCTCTTTTTGTCCGTTTAGCATTAAATACGATTTTAAAAATGGATTGATATTTCCGTCCATAACCGCCGAAACATTACCTGTTTCATGTCCTGTACGTACATCTTTTATTAATTTATAAGGGTGCATTACATAATTTCGAATTTGACTTCCCCATTCGGTTTTTAATTTTCCTGCCTCAATGTTTTCTCTAGTAGCACGTCTTTTTTGCAGTTCAATTTCATACAATTGCGACTTTAACATTTTTAAAGCTGTCGCCCTATTATCGTGCTGCGAACGAGAATTTGAACACTGAATTTGAATACCACTTGGCTTGTGTGTTAATTGCACTTTTGTTTCTACCTTATTTACATTTTGCCCACCAGCACCGCTAGATCGTGCGGTAACAATTTCAATATCGGCAGGGTTTATATCAATTTCAATGCTATCATCTGCCACAGGGTACACATATACCGAGCCAAAAGTGGTGTGACGTTTTGCGTTGCTATCAAAAGGAGAAATACGTACCAAACGATGCACGCCATTTTCGCCTTTTAACCATCCGAAGGCATAATCGCCCTCAAATTCCATAGTAACCGTTTTTATTCCCGCGGTATCACCTGCCTGATAATTGAGTGTTTTCATGTTAAAACCTTGCTTTTCGGCCCACATAGTGTACATTCTTAGTAGCATTTCTACCCAATCGCAACTTTCAGTACCGCCAGCACCTGCAGTAATTTGAATAGTGGCGCTTAAATTATCACCTTCATCAGAAAGCATGTTTTTAAACTCAATATCTTCTAAAAAAGCAATTGTTTTGTCAAACTGTGCTATCACTTCTTCTTGGTCAACAGCACCTTCTTTATAAAAATCGTACAATACGGCAAGGTCTTCATTAAGCGAAATAACGGTATGATAATCAAGTACCCACTTCTTTTTAACACGCAATGTTTTTAGCAGTATTTCCGCTTGCTTCGGATGATTCCAAAAGTCAGGATCTACTGTTTTTTCTTCTTCATTACTTATTTCAATCAGTTTCTTTTCAATCTCTAAATACCCTTTTAACTTGCCTATTCGTTCTGTAATATTTTTAAGCTGTTCTTGTGTAACCATTTTGCAAAAATACATTTTAAAATGATAGATAAAAATGTAAACATATTTAAAACTGTAGTTTTAGAAACTAAGGTAATTTTTTGGAGCTATTTCCCGCTTTCCGCACTCGCTCTTTTTTGAAAAAAATCAAAAAAGGAGCTCAAACAATTGCTTCAATCGGGGCTAGGGCATTCGTTAAACAAGAAAAATCGAGAATCTTACAGGTTTCAAAAGTGAAAACAGTAAACTTCTCGATTCTTGCGAATAGCAATATAAATAGGTTGTAAAAAAATGTTTGAGTGTTTAGAAAAAGACTCTTATAAAAGGAGAAATTGCATTAGCGTAAATGCTTTTGTCTTTTTTGTATAATACATCATATTGAACGCCGAAAGTTACTTTTCCTCGTATATAGGCAGCTCCTAAATTTAAAGAAGGGTAGCTGTAATTATCTTTAATGCTATTTGTAGTTTTATTAATATAAGATTGTAACAATTCAGTAGAAAATTCGATGCTAGGTATTGGTCTGAACATAGAAACAAGCCCCGCAGAATAAATATTAGCACTAGTATCTTTACTTTTATTATATAAATACCCAGCAGTAGCTCCGAATGAAAATTCGTCAGTAAAATCATAAATAGCACTTGGTGAAATAGATAAGCTTGTTGTATTTGCGCCTAGGCTAAAACCAAAAGTACCACCAAAACGAACATTGTTAAAAAAATTATCTTCTTGCGAAAAGCTATTTATTGAAAATAAACAAAGCGAAAAAATAAGTATTAATTTATTCATAATATTTTTTTTTCATCAAACTTAGTCAATTCTTTGTAATTTTTAAGTAATTTTTTTAATAAAATACCATAAAGTAATTGATAAAATAACCAGAATAATCCTAAAAATAATGATAGGAATAGTATTTGAGTAATCAGCATGCTTGTAAACAGGCTTGATTCATCTATAATTGCATTGTTTGTTTCTAGTATTTTTTTTAAGTGATTTAAGTCGCTAAAAATAAAAACATTAACAATAATAGCCAAAATAATAAAAGTTAATAGGTTGTAGTAAACATAGAATTTAACTGTTTTTCGAACTTTAAATATTTTTTGAAGCAGTTCTTTTGTGCCATCGGTTACAGAAATAGCGGTGTAATTTTTATAAAAAATATATAAAAAACCAATAATTACAATATAATGAATATAATAAGAAATTTCAATAAATGAGGTTAAATTAAAAGAGTCGTAAATTTTGAGATACTTACTTTTAGCGGTAAATAAGTTTAACAATATCCAAAATAAAAATTCTAATATTCCAATAATAAAAATCCATTTTACAATAGACGATGATTTTGCATGTGCCATTTTATAAATAGCCGCCTTAGAAACTTGATTTGTTTGTTCAGGCTGATTATTCCATGCTGTTTTATATTTATCTAAATCCATAGGTTATGGGTTTAATACTTTTTTTAATTTATCTTTTGCTCTATTCATTTTAACCCGAGCGTTTACTTGGCTAATCCCTAAGGTTACAGCAATTTCTTTGTAGGGTTTATCTTCTAGGTACAAAAATATAAGCGCTTTATCAATATCATTTAATGTGCGAATAGCTTTGTATAATTCTTTTAATTGTAATTCTTGCGTATCGTCATAGTCCTCTGCTTTTATTTTAAAAGTGTAGTCGGTAATATCGTGTGTTTTTACAGTTCTTGTCGATTTTCGGTATAAAGAAATTGCGGTATTTAAAGCAACTCTATACATCCAAGTACTAAATTTAGCATCACCTCTAAACTTGCTGTAGTTTTTCCAAAGTTGAATGGTTATTTCTTGAAACAAATCATTGTGTGCATCCTGATTTGTAGTATAAAGCCTACAAATTTTATGCACAATATTTTGATTTGCTTCAAAATCAGATAAAAAGTTATTTTCTAGTTCCTTTTCCACTAAGTTTTTACAGTTGTTAAATTATAAGTAGCTCAAAAATACAATTTGTTACAATTCATCCTACTAAAAATACAATTCAGTTATTTTTAATATTGTAAAAGTTATTTAAAAAGCATCTTTGTAAGGTATTAACACTTAAAAAAATAATTTATGAAATTTATAATAGCAGTATTTATAACCGTATTATTTTTTATCGCTCAAATAATAATAACCAAATAATTTAAATAATAATAGTACAAAATATGAAAAAAGGCATACTTCTTTGTTTAAAAATCACCTTAATTTCGGGGGTGTTTTTTATATTGATAAACAAGCAATTTAGATTAAAACACATCGGTTTAACGTTTTTTATTTCAGCAATTTATTCTTTTGGATTAGGCTTAGGAAACATTTTTTTAAATCATTATTTGAATACTAAATGGTCTTGGATTACACAAACAAATAAACGTGTTTGGGCGGGTATTATAGCAACTATTTTATATATAATTCCTGTAATATTGGCAATTCACTACTTTTTGTTTATTATTTTATATGATAAAAATCCGCAGTACTTTTTTTCTACAAAAATGATTTGGGTACATTTATTTTGGATAATCTTTTCTTTAGGAATCTCCGCATTTTTACACGCTAGAGGTTTTATGAAAAACTGGAAAGCATCGGTAAAAAAAGAAACAAAACAGCATGAAATTGTAGCGAAAACAGAATCAGCAAAATTTGAAAGTTTAAAAAGCCAATTAGACCCTCATTTTTTGTTCAACAGTTTAAATGTGTTGGTTTCTTTAATCGGTGAAAATCCGAAGAAAGCCGAGAAATTTACTACAAAATTATCAAAAATATATCGCTATGTTTTAGAACAGCGAAATAAAGAGTTAATTCCGTTAGAAGAAGAATTGAAATTCGCAAAAAATTATATGGAACTCTTACAAATGCGCTTTGAAGATGCCGTAGAATTTAATATTCCTAGTTCGGTAAGTAATTCCGAATTAAAAATAGTACCATTATCATTGCAATTATTATTAGAAAACGCGGTAAAACACAACGTAGTTTCATCAATAAAACCCTTAGAAATACATATTTTTGAACAAGCTGATTTTCTAGAGGTTCAAAACACGTTACAGCCTAAAGAAAATATAGGTAAAAGCACAAAAATTGGTTTGAAAAATATTATAGATAGATATGCTTTAATTACCGAAAAATCTGTAGAAATTAAAAGTAATAATAAAACATTTACCGTGAGTTTACCGTTGTTAATAAAATAGAATAAAAATATGAATGTTATTATTATAGAAGATGAAAAACCAGCTGCCAGACGTTTAAAAAGAATGCTTTCTGAGTTAAATATTGAAGCGCAAACGATGCTACATTCGGTAGAAGAGTCAATTAATTGGTTTCAAAACAATAAACACCCTGATTTAATTTTTTTAGATATTCAATTATCTGACGGATTATCATTTGAAATTTTTGAAGAAATTGAAGTGAAATCAGCCATTATTTTTACAACTGCTTATGATGAATACGCATTAAAAGCATTCAAATTAAATTCGATAGATTATCTATTAAAACCTCTTGACCAAGACGAGTTAAAGGTTGCTTTTGATAAATTTAAAGAGCATCAACCTAAAAAATCGGATATAAAAATCAATATTGATGCTATTCGAAAGTTGTTAGTAAACCCTGTTGATAGAAAGTTTAAAAAGCGATTTACAATTAAAGTAGGGCAACATATAAAAATAATACCTATTGATCAAATTGTTTGTTTATGTTCCGAAAATAAAGCAACGTATATTCATACCAATGCAAATCGAAATTACTTAATAGATAATTCGTTAGAATATTGGCAAAAACAGCTAAATCCTGAATGTTTTTTTAGAGTAAATAGAACTTTTATAGTTCATATAAATGCCATAAAAGATATTATAACTTATACAAATTCTCGCTTAAAATTAATTTTACATTTTTATGATGAAACAGAAATAATAGTAAGCAGAGAACGTGTAAAAACTTTTAAAAATTGGATTGATTAATTTTGAGTGTAAATAATCAGTTGTTTTTTATTTGATTAAATATTTTTTTAGAAAAAGTTAATGCTGAAAAATTAGTTTTATTAACTAGTACTTCTTTTAGTGATTGTTCTTTTTCTTTTTTCTCTAGATAAAAAGGGTCTTTATGGAAATCATAAATAAATTCTTTGGCAATATATTTATAAGTATTCCATTCTTCTTTAATTTTTGAAGAATGATTTTCAAGAGACCAAACTTGAAAGCTGTTACTTTTAAAAAAATGAAAAACACTTGTTTCTAAATCTTCATGACTACGCTCTAAACCATGAATTAATCTCATTGATACTGTTTGCCATTTCAACGAAAAATTTAACCACCACATATAATCGTATAAAGAAATTATTTTAAAAGGTGATTCTTTTATTACAGGTGCTATAAAATCTATAATTTGATTTGTAAATTTATCTGTACCTAATTTTCTGGAGATAATAAATTCTAAAATATCTTCATAAGGAGTAAAAGCATCACCTGTTAGAATAGGGTATTTAAGTTTATCGCTACCAAAAAGTTGGTCGCCATGTTCGCCTGTTACAATAGTTTCTGTTGGTTGAATATGATTAAAAATAGTTGTTTTAATCATTTCATAATTAAGTTTATTATCAATAATATCGTTAAAAAAAGTAGGATATTCTATAATCGATTCTTTTGATAATAAAATAGATAATCGGTTAATTTTATCAATAGATTTTAATTCATTTATTAACGATATTAATGCTACGGTAGAATCAATTCCACCAGACCATAATACTTTAATTCTTCCATCAGTCGCATTAATTATTTCACGAGCTCTTTCACTACATATTTCTGAAAATGTTTTTGATATATTTGATGTTTGAGGTATTTTATCTAAAATGGTAAAATCAATTCCAGAATCTAAATTTTTTGTACGGTCAATTAAAGTAGCACCAAAAAATAGACAACTCTGCAAGTAAATAGGATTTGCTTTTTTCTTAATTTCTTTACTATTGAATAATTGTTTTTTAGATAAATAGTAAATACTATTAAGATTTGACAAAGGCATCATGACGTATTTTTTTGCAAGTATTTAAATATATTTTTAGCTTATCTTCTAATAATGATTTTTCAAAATCTTTAAAAGAGTGTGTATAAAGTCCTGAGAAATTTAATTTTTCACCTTTTGTAGTAATTTGAAGCAGTAAAAATTTCTTTTTAAAAAACCAAAATCCATTTATAGCTTCTATAATCCATATATTTTTCTTACGGCTTACTTTATAAGTTACATTATATTTTATCTGTTTTTTAGAGTAAGTACCCGATTCATAATTAACTATTTTTTCTCTAATCAGGAAATCTCTTTTTTTAGTTTTACACATTTCATTAAAATCTTTAAGAAATGCATTAATAATTCTATCAATATTTTCGTTGCTCATTTTTTAAATCATAATAGTACCATTAAACATAGGGTGGTTTTTTTCTATTGCTCCAACAGAAGAAAAAATATGTAAAGGAATTGCAATTAAAGGTTTTTCTGTGTCTGTTTCAAAATGATGTGGGCACATTGGTTCAAGAACACAAACAGAACCAGGTTTTAACTCCGTAATTATATTTTTATTTTCAATACCGACAATACTTTTTCCATATCCTTCAATAATTAAAACAACTCTAACAGTTGAATGAATATGATGCTCTTGCTCTTTACTAAAAGCTGGCATTTTTAAGTATTGTAATGTAGGATCTCCTAGTCTTATCGGAGGAAATAATTGTTTTGTAGAACAGCCATTTACGTATGGTAAAGTAGTAACTCCTTCCATTGATATAGATGCTTCAGGAGGCATATAACCACGTATTATAGTTGCTAAATGAATAGATTTAATTTTGCAAGGACCTTTTTTAACTTTAGCAAATTTTAAATCATCATCAAAATAATATATGCAGTCTCCAAGTTCTACATCAATAGTATGATTTCCTATAAAAGATTGAAAAAAGTAAAGTTGATTAGAATCACTTTTAAATACTGTAGGCGATTTAGTTTCATAGTAATAAGCTCCAAATGTTTCGTTTGTCATTGGTTTGTTTTAGTCAAATTATATAGGATAATAGAGGTATTTCCTTTCAATTTTTCACCAAATTTAAGAAATATAAAACGACATTACTAAGAGCTTGTTTAATTTTTTGCAGAATTAAAGCGTTTTGGTAATTGTTTTAAGAATTTTTATTTTTTCAGTATGCAAACTTTGTGACAAATTCCAAATTGCATCCTCACTAGCTGAATAAAAAGAGTTTGGTTCAGTATTATTTTTAGATGATTTAGTAAGTAAATCTCTATTTTTCATCCATTTTTCAGAAAAGTAAAACTCTTCTAATATTTTTGTTTTTTGTATCAATTTTTTAAGCTTTTTATGGTGTTTTTTAATTTGGATAAATTCTTTTTCTACCTCAAAAAGTAAGGAATCCATTTCTTTGAATTCCTCTTTTATAGCATCATTATTATTCATAAGTGATTCAAAATAATGTTTAACTTTAAAGCTCAAAATATTTTGAGCTTTGTTTACTTAAAAAAATATTATTTACAATAGTTTTCAGGAGTAATAGCTGTTACCGATTTAATAGCTATCGTTTCTAAAATACTTTCATATTGTTCAGCAAAACCTTCTGTAGCTTTCCCTAGGTTTTTTACATTAAGTTCAGCTATTACAGGAGTGTAAGGTGTGTTTTTTTTGTCGATTTGATTTTGGTAAAGTGCTCTTAATTTATTACTTGGGTCAACAATCCAATAAGAGTTTTCAGTACCACAAGGTCTAAAAGAAGCAACTTCATGCCCGAAAGTAAGAAACCCCTTTATTACTTTATTTGAAAAATCAACAGGGGTATTTAATGCTTTTTTTAACGTGTACATTTCCGCAAATTCAGAAATCGTTTCTTGTCCATCTTTATCTAATAAAGTCAATCTATTTTCTCCGATGCTGTATATTATCGTTTCTTTTACTGAAGATTTTTCTGGTTTTAAGATAATTTTTCCGCCATCTTCAGTAAAAGAAAAAGTTCCTTTGCTATTAAAATAACCATTTTCAGTTCCTAAATACAAGTCTGATTTTTCAAACGTTTTATCATTATTCAATTTTACTGTGGTCAAAATACCGGGGCAACTAGCACAAGGAAAAAAACTATGATATGTTCCATTCCAATCTAAAGAAATTTCAGAACTATGACTATCAACCATTTTTACAGCTTCTTTTTTTATGATGTTTTCTTGATTATTTTTATGGTCGTTATTTTTGCATCCAAATAAAGAAATTGCAATTGATACAGCTAAAATGTGTATTTTTTTCATAATTAATATGCGGTTAAATTTTTTTACTAAGGTTGTTGTTTTTCGAAGGCAATTATCGTGCCGTAAATTACTTTTAAAATCAGTCTTTAATCCTGTTTTTGTGCTTTTATAAAATCAGTAATTAAATAACTAATAAATTTCCCAACTTGATTTACCGCTGAAGGATCTTGTATAACCGAAGGTGCTCCTTCGCAAATATGGATATAACTAGCATTGGTATTTTTAGCAAAATAATACACAAATTTACGTGTTTGTTGAGGTGAAAATCCGCTAGGGGTCATAGCACTGCTAGGAAAATTTTGAATACAGTCTAAATCTATTTCAATACCAAAAGGCTTATTTTGAATAAAATTTTCGGCACGTAATAGTTCATTTTCAAAAGGAATCGATTTATAAACTTCTAATTCCTCGTAGGTATTATAGTCAATATTAATATTGCTATGAATGTAGTCAAAAATATATTGAGGTGTGTAATTTTCATGCAAACCAAACATAAAATATTTTTCGACATATTTATGCTCAATAGCATAAGAAAACCCGTTACCGCTATGACGTTCTTCCAATTGTCGCAAGTCGGTATGTGCATCTAAATTGATCACATTAATCGGCTGTTTTTTAGCTTCGGATAATCCTTTTAAATTCCCGTAAGAATTGTTATGTCCGCCACCAATTACAATCGGAATTTTATTAGCTTTAACGATTTTTTTAACAAGTTCAGATACTTCTTTATCAATAGCTTTAACGAGTAAATTACCTTTTTTTCTATCAGAAGCATTAAAATTTGAAGCTTCGGATAAAAAATCTAAATAACCTAAAACAAGAATATCTTTTCCGCTAATAAACTGATTTTCTTGAATGTTTAAAAATGATTTTAAAGCAGGAGTAAAAGCCGTGTGAGCGCCACCGTTTCCGTAGTTCATTTTTACACCAATATCTTCAGGAACGCCAATAATTACAAATTTAGCCGTACAATTTTCAAGTTCATTTAAAGAAGAAATAGTTTGTGTAAGTTGCCCAATTTTTGTTTCACCTTCTCGTGGATTTACAAAAGTATCAGTATCATTTTTAGTGAATATTTTAAGCATTATTTTTTAATTTTTTTGTTAATAAGCTTTCATCAAAAAGATATTGTTTTTCATCAATTTCAAAAATCTCAAATTTCTTTTTTTTATTATTCGGTTTGATAAACTCTAATTCCATTTTATCATAAATAACTTCACCTTTTTTATTTGGAACAATAAATGATAAATAATAAAAAGATGTTTTTCCTATTTCAAGAACATTATTAAAAGTCAAAAATTCATTAGGAGGTATTTTCATTGTGAAATTTTCGAATTTTGTTTCAGCTTTATTTGGTAGTTTTAAGTTGTGTTCATTCACCCATATAATTTCTCCTTTTATAGTTTCGTTTCCATAAGTCATATATACATTTACATCTTTGAAATTCAAGCTTTTTCTATAGCAACTCAATGATAGTTTTAATAAGTATTGCTCTCCTGTTATAGTTTTAAACCCATTATTATTTGTTTTATAATTATAAAAACCTTCAGGACTGTATGTTTTACTTATTATTTTTCCAAAGACTTTACTTTCTTTTATTTTATCAAAAATTATGAAAATTATTGATAAGATAGCTATTAATGTTGAAATCCAAAGAAAAAAATTAGACCCTTTATCAGTTATGTTGATTATTTTAATTGGATCAACAATTTTGATATTATCAATTATTTCCTGAGTGTTTGATGTTTTTGTAGAATTAATATTTTTAATTGTATCTAAAATAATTATTGTATCAATATTTTTTATTTGTATCATTTTTGGAATTATTTACAACGTTTTGTGTCAGTTTCACTTTTTGTATTGCGCCTGCGGCAAAAAGTGAAATTTACACTTTGTTACAAACTTTTTATTTTAATTCTCTTGTAAGTTTTTCAATTTAGCTTGATCCCAATCCGTAATAAGAATTTTAAGAAAATCATCTGGTGTTAATTCTGATTCAGTAAATCCTAAATCTTTTCTCATACTTATATATAAATTAGCCAAAGTGATTAAAGGGCTCATTTTATCATTCTTGTACTCTTTTTGACTTTTATAAATTTGAAAGTTTCTTATAGTTTCTTCAGAACCAAAGAAAAATATATTCAATCCTAATTTATTAACCTTATTCTTAAATATTTTACTATCAGCTTTAATCTTATGAGTAAGTACATCTACTAAAACTTCTGAAAACTCTATAAAAACCTCTGTTTTTTTTAACTGAATTTCAGCTTGACTAATTTTGAGTATCTCTAATTTTTTTGATAGATTGAACTTTACATTTTCAATTTTCTTTGTAATACTTTCAATATCTTGTTTTGTTGCTAAATTCTCTCCTTTCTTTTTTAAAAATGCTGATATAAATATTCCTAATCCAGAGCCTATCAAACTTGACAAAAAGCATATTAAATAAATTTCAATTTCTTTCATGTTTTTTTAATTGTTTGTAACAAAAATACATAGTTACTATTAATTATATCCATAGATTTAGTTAAGAATAATTGTGTATTCATTACACATTTTTAGTATTTATCAATCTAAATCATTTCCCCATTAATAAAAACCGCATCAATTAATACCGAACCAAAATTATAAGGAATTGCTCCGTAACTTAAAATTTCTTTTGTGATGATAAAATTAGCCTTTTTTCCTTTGGTAATACTTCCAACTTCTTCGGATAAATCCATAGCGTAAGCACCGTTAATAGTTGCGGCATTAATCGCCTCTTCAGGAGTTATTTTCATTTTAATACAAGCAGTTGCAACTACAAAATTCATGTTTCCCGAAGGCGTAGAACCAGGGTTAAAATCGGTTGCCAAAGCTAAAGGCAATCCTGCTTCAATAATTTTACGAGCAGGTGTATAAGGAATACTTAAAAAATACGAGCAAGACGGAAGTGCAACAGGCATGGTATTGGTATCTTTTAAGGCTTCAATATCATCAGAATTCATAATTTCTAAATGATCTACCGATAAAGCATCATATTTTACACTTACTTGAACACCGCCAATAGTTGTAAACTGATTTACGTGTACTTTTGCTCTTAAACCGTGTTTTTTACCCGCTTCTAAAATTCGGTCGGTATCTTTTACTGAAAAATAACCAGTTTCACAGAAAGCATCAATAAAATCAGCTAAATTTTCTTCGGATATTTTAGGTAACATTTCATTGATAATTAAATCAATATAACCGTCTTTATTATTTGTATATTCCTTAGGAAAAGCGTGTGCACCTAAAAAAGTTGCTTTAATAGGAAGTTTATAATTTTCACGTAATTTTTTAATAACACGTAGCATTTTTAATTCGGCATCGACGGTTAAACCATAGCCCGATTTAATTTCAACAGCGCCCGTACCAAGTTGCATAATTTCCTCTAAACGAACCGCCGATTGGGCATATAAATCATCTTCAGAAGTTTGTTGTAATTTTTTTGCTGAATTTAAAATTCCACCGCCGTTATTTGCAATTTCTTCATAAGTTAAGCCATTAATTCTATCTACAAATTCTTGTTCTCGATTTCCTGCATAGACAATATGTGTGTGAGAATCGCACCAAGTAGGCAGTATCATTTTACCCGTACAATCAATTTTTTTATCAAAATTAATTGTTTTTAAATCGGCTAATTTTAAGTTTGTCATTTCGCCAAAATCAATGATTTTATCATTTTTAATTAATAAAAAAGCATTTTTAATTGTTGGTAAAATAGCCATATCTGCTCCTGAAACTTTTTGAACATCGGCATCTCTAACTTGAATTAATTCTTTAATATTTATGAATAATGTTGTCATGTAATTGTTTATTTTTGATAAATGAGCCGTAAAATGTGCTCATTTTTAAAATTTACTAGAAAAAAAAAGGGCTTTTAACCCCCTTTTTCTATAAATACACCTAAATATAATGAGAATAATTAGGTGTTTTTTATGAATTATAATACTGTAAACTTTCGGTAATTAATTGATTTGTAACGGTACAATTAATTTTAAAATCACCAAAATCGTTTAAAAGGACAAAGTTAATTTCTCCATCAATATTTTTCTTGTCGTGTTTCATTAATTCTAAAATAGGTGCACAATCGTCTTCTAAAATAGCTGTTTTCCCGTAAATAGTAAGAATTGTTTTTTTAACATCCGCTACTTTATCCGAAGGAAAACCTAAAACTTTAGCAGAAATATAGGCTTCGCAAACCATACCGATGGCAATTGCTTCGCCATGTGTTAAAGTATTTTTATGTGTGTTTTCTAAAAAATAAGATTCAATTCCGTGTCCAATTGTATGTCCCCAATTTAAGGCTTTACGAACGCTGTGTTCTTTTGGGTCTTCTAGAACAACTTCGTTTTTAATTTCAATAGAACGATGAATTAAATCAATAATATTTAATTTCGGATTGCTTTTAATTTCATTGTATAAATGAATATCATGTGTCATTCCGTATTTAATAATTTCGGCAGTTCCTGACCTAATTTCTCTAGGCGAAAGTGTTTGTAAATATTCAGGGTCTAAAAGCACCATTTGAGGATTGGCAAACAAACCAATTTGATTTTTTAAAACACCTAAATCAACACCTGTTTTTCCGCCAACCGAAGCATCTACCATGCTTAATAAAGTGGTAGGAATATTTACAAAATCAATACCTCGTTTAAATGTTGAGGCAACAAAACCGCCTAAATCGGTAATAACGCCCCCCCCCAAAGTAATTAAAACACTTTTTCTGTCGGCACCTAATTCGGTCATAGCACTCCAAACACCAGTACAGGTTTCTAGGTTTTTATGAATTTCACCAGCATCAATTTGAATGACTTCAATTTTTTTATCAGTTTCTAGTAATTCGATAAAACGAGGATAACAATGCGTAATCGTATTATCATCTACTAATATAAAAATAGTAGAGTACTGTTTTTTATGAATTAAATTGGCTAAGGATTTGTATCCTTTTTCGTTAAAATCAATAGGGTAAGTTACTGCTTGAATAGAAGTCATTTTGGTTTAAAAATTTAAAGCAAAAATAAATAGAAAAAATTAAAATATATCATAGAGTAGATTTATATTTGTCTTTGAAACAAAATAACAGTACTTCCTATAATGACACTTTTTAACAACACCGCAACTGCTTTTAAATTAAAGTCTGACTCAGAGTTAGAACGCGCATATTTTTTATTTAAAATGATACAAAATCAGCCAATGGTTCGTATTGGTACTGCAGTCACTAATTTTGCCTTAAAGGCACATTTACCTGTTGAAGGCTTAATTCGTTCAACTGTTTTTGACCACTTTTGTGGTGGAGTAACAGAAGATGATTGCTTGCCTAACATAGAAAAAATGCACGAACAAGGAAATGTACACAGTATTTTAGATTATTCTGTTGAAGGAAAAGAAGATGAAGCGCAGTTTGACAACGCTTTAAAAATGACCTTAAAAACGATTGATTTTGCTGAAGAAAAAAAATCAATTCCGTATGCTGTTTTTAAACCAACAGGATTCGGGCGTTTTGCTTTATATCAAAAGTTAACAGAAAACCAAGTGCATACTGCTAAAGAAAAAGCCGAATGGGAAACTGTTGTTGCTCGTTTTCATACAGTTTGTAAAGCTGCAGTAAAAAAAGACGTTCCTTTATTAATTGATGCAGAAGAAAGTTGGATGCAAGATGCCGCCGATGATTTAATTGAAGAATTAATGGAAACGTATAATAAAGACAAGGCAATTGTTTTTAATACACTACAAATGTATCGCCATGATCGTATGGATTATTTACGTGGTTTACATCAAAGAGCCCATCAAAAAGGGTATCATATAGGTATGAAAGTTGTACGTGGTGCTTATATGGAAAAAGAACGTGAAAGAGCTGAGGAAAAAGGCTATGAATCGCCAATATGTAAAGATAAAGAAGCTACAGATGAAAATTATAACGAAGCTGTTCGTTTTATGATGGAGCACAAAAATATGGCTATTTTTGCAGGAACTCATAATGAAGAGAGTTCTTATTTATTGATGAATTTGGCAAAAGAATATAGTATAAATGCAACGGATAAGCGCATGTGGTTTGGTCAGTTGTATGGGATGAGCGATCATATTAGTTTTAACTTAGCTAAAGAAGGTTATAATGTAGCAAAATATGTTCCTTTTGGTCCTGTACGTGATGTAATGCCTTATTTAATACGTAGAGCCGAAGAAAATACTTCGGTAGCAGGGCAAACATCAAGAGAGCTTAATTTGATAAAAATAGAAAGAAAAAGACGTAAACTGTAAAAAATGAATACAGTTGAAGAAATAAAGCAAGGTATAAAGGTTAATAAAAAACGTTTAGTTAAAGAACTAAAGGAAAGTAAAGAATTAGTTTTTTTAATTAAAAAGTCTCTTACAGCTAAATTATCTAAAACTGAAAAACATAAGGTAAAAGAACAAATGCTAGATATTTGTAAAGCAGTACCCACTTTTACAGTATTTATGTTGCCTGGTGGTGCTTTATTACTTCCGTTATTAATTAAATTAATTCCTGATATATTACCTAGTGCTTTTAGAGAAGATGAGGAAGATTTAGACAAAGAATAATAATTCATCTACTATTTACAGTATATTTATATATAAAACACTAGTTTTGCAACTTTAATAAAAAGACCAAGAATGCAACCAATTAGAAATATCGCTATTATAGCCCACGTTGACCACGGTAAGACAACCTTAGTTGATAAAATTATAGATCAAGCAAAAGTATTAGACGAACGTAAAGAACGTACCGACTTATTGTTAGATAATAACGACTTAGAGCGTGAAAGAGGAATTACAATTCTTTCTAAAAACGTATCTGTAAACTATAAGAACACAAAAATCAATGTAATTGATACCCCTGGTCACGCCGATTTCGGAGGTGAAGTAGAGCGTGTATTAAAAATGGCTGATGGTGTTTTATTATTAGTGGATGCATTTGAAGGACCGATGCCACAAACTCGTTTTGTATTAGGAAAAGCCTTAGAATTAGGATTAACTCCTATTGTAGTTGTAAATAAAGTTGATAAAGAAAACTGTACTCCTGACATCGTTCATGAAAAAGTTTTTGACTTAATGTTCGCCTTAGAAGCTACTGAAGAGCAATTAGATTTTACAACTATCTACGGTTCGGCAAAGAACAACTGGATGAGTACTGATTGGAAAAATGAAACTGATAATATTGTACCTTTATTAGATGCAGTAATCGATTCTATTCCTCCAACAAAATATAATGAAGGAACGCCACAAATGCAAATTACTTCTTTAGATTTTTCTTCTTTTACAGGAAGAATTGCTATTGGACGTGTTTTTAGAGGTGATTTAGAAGCAGGTAAAGATTACATGTTGTGTAAAGCCGATGGTTCTACTAAAAAGGTAAGAATTAAAGAATTACATGTATTCGAGGGAATGGGTAAAGTTCAAGTTGATAAAGTTCCTTGTGGTGATATTTGTGCAATTACAGGTATTGACGGATTTGAAATTGGTGATACAATTGCTGATTTAGAAAATCCTGAAGCATTACCAAGAACTGAAATTGACCAACCTACCATGAGTATGTTATTTACAATTAACAACTCACCATTTTTTGGTAAAGAAGGTAAATTTGTAACATCTCGTCACTTAAGAGATCGTTTATTTAAAGAATTAGAAAAAAACTTAGCTTTAAAAGTTGAAACTACCGATTCTGAAGATAAATTTAATGTGTACGGTCGTGGAGTATTACACTTATCTGTATTAATTGAAACAATGCGTCGTGAAGGTTATGAATTACAAGTGGGAAGACCTCAGGTAATTATAAAAGAAATTGATGGTAAAAAGCATGAACCAATGGAAACATTGTCTATTGATGTACCAGAAGATGTTGCTTCTAAAGCTGTAAACTTAGTTTCTTTACGTAAAGGAGACTTAATGATTATGGAGCCTAAAGGAGATTTACAACACTTAGAATTTACGATTCCTTCAAGAGGATTAATAGGTTTAAGAAATAGAATTTTAACTGCAACAGCAGGTCAGGCAATTATCAACCACCGATTTAGTGAATATGGTCCTTATAAAGGAGACTTTACTGAAGAAGTAAAAGGAGCAATTGTTTCTGCGGCAACTGGTAAAGCCACTGCTTATGCATTAAATCGTTTACAAGATAGAGGTAAGTTTTTTATTGATGTAAATCAAGAAATTTATGTTGGACAGGTAATTGGTGAAAACAGTAAATCTGACGAAATGGCTGTAAACTTAATTAAAGGAAAGCAATTAACAAATATGCGTAAATCTGGTACAGATGATGCTATGAAAATTGCTCCAAAAATTGATTTCTCTTTAGAAGAATGTATGGAATACATTAAAGCTGATGAGTATTTAGAAGTTACTCCAGAAAATTTACGTATGCGTAAAATTAACTTTAAAGCATAATTTTAAGAAATTATATTTTAAAATTTTCATATAAAAAAACCACCTTTTTTAGGTGGTTTTTGTTGTTTTATATGATTTATTTTTAATAAACCTCAGGGTCAATTAATGTTGATTTTTCTATAAATAATTCTTTCTCTCTTTCACGAATCTTAGTATAATCATAATTAGCCATTACAGGAAAATTAATAGACCATTCAAAAGGAATAACTTTTTTTCTTAAAGAAGCTTCTGAATCAAATATTCTAGCAAGATTTGCGTATAATTCAAATAAATTGTCTGCTTTTAGTTGTTCTTTTTCTGGTAAATTTAATTCTTTATATCTTTCATCTGTATCAAAATCAGAACGTTTTAATAATTCAATATTTTCACAAGAATCATCATCTAAAATGGTTTTTAAAATAGTTTTATCTGTTCCTCCTAATGAATGACCGATTACTAAAACATCATATTTATCGAAAGTAGCTAATTGATTAAGAACTTTTCTGTAATTTTTGCTTTTTAAATAATCAAAAGTTTTAAAATATTTTAAAAAGCTATTATTTTTACTAGCTTTCATTTTTTGATACATTTCATCTGTATCATCTCCGTAACCAAAAATAATATCTTCGGATAAACTATTGTGAATATGTATGTTTTTATTTAAATTGAGATTTACTGAATGACGATAACAATTAATTGTGTTCGTATAATTAAAATTAATGAAAGAGACATTTTCTCTATCGATAAAATGACTTTCAAAAGAATTATTTACAGAACCATTATGTGTTGGCTCTATTTTATCGTTTAAATATTTTTTTAAGGCTTCTTTTATTTCTTGTAAATTATTATTAAGTATTTTTAATTCGTCATTATGATTTTCTTTTGGTGAATTATAAATATCTTTTAATTCTTCGTAATATGCTTGTTCTATATCAAACCAGTTTTCAAAGGAATTTGAATATAATTTACCAAGTAATTTATTAGAAATTAAAAGCTTAACATATTCATTATTAGAATTTAAAAAAGGAGAAACTTTATCTGTTTTATTTTGTTGAATAAAGTATGAAACATCATTTAAAAATTTGTCGTCTGTTGATTCAGTTGATAAATCACTGAATGTCATTATATTTTGATTAAGGTAAATAAGAAGTTCTTTATTTAAAAACTGTTTGTTATTTTCGAAATCAAATATTTTGGTCAATATAATCTCATTTAAATAATAATTGGCAAAATGATTATAACTTGTTTTTAATCCGTGGGCTAAATCAAAGCCATTACCGATAATTACAATTAAATTTTTACTCTTTTCTTTCATAAGTTTTTCAAGTAAATATAATTAACAATTACTAATATTTTGTTTAATTTTAATTTTTACTTGTGAGATAAAAAAAAAAGACAAATATTTGTAGTATCAAAATAAGAACATGAATTTTAATCAATTACATCATCATCATCATATTTGCACTCAAGCGAACTGAAGATGTATTGACTAAAAACAAAACATATTTTAAACCCGTTTGAGTAAATCAAACGGTTTTTTTATTTCTATAAAAGAAATTTTCTACACGTTATTTACTCAAACTAATTAATAATCAAAATGAGTAAATTAAGAATTGCAATTCAGAAATCAGGAAGACTAAATGAAGATTCGTTAAATCTTTTAAAAAATTGTGGAATTTCTATTGATAATGGGAAAGACCAATTAAAAGCATCGGCAAGTAACTTTCCTTTAGAAGTTTTTTATCTTCGAAATGGCGATATTCCGCAGTATTTAAAAGATGGCGTTATTGATATTGCTATTATCGGCGAAAATTTATTAATCGAAAAAGGAGGCGATATAGAGTTTATTGAAAAATTAGGTTTTTCTAAATGTAAAGTTTCGTTAGCAATTCCAAAATCAGAAGAATATACAGGATTGTCTTATTTTCAAGATAAAAGAATTGCAACATCGTATCCGAATACAGTTAAAAATTTTCTGAAATCAAAAAATATTACTTCTCAATTACATATTATTAATGGTTCTGTTGAAATTGCTCCAAATATCGGCTTGGCTGACGGTATTTGCGATATTGTATCAAGCGGATCTACTTTATTTAAAAATAACCTAAAAGAGGTTGAGGTTATCTTAAAATCGGAAGCTGTTTTAGCTGTTTCTCCAAAATTAGAAGCATCACAGCAAGAAATTTTAGATAAACTTCAATTTAGAGTTCAATCGGTTTTAAAAGGAAGACGCTCAAAATATATTTTATTAAACGCTCCTAATGATAAACTAGAAAAAATCATCAATATTTTACCAGGAATGAGAAGCCCAACGGTATTGCCTTTATCAGAAAAAGGCTGGAGTTCTGTACACTCAGTTTTAGATAAAGATGAATTTTGGGATGTTATAGATGAGCTTAAAAAGAATGGAGCTGAAGGTATTTTAGTATGTCCTATTGAAAAAATGGTTGTTTAATCAGTGTTTTAAGAAGAAATAACATGAAAATTATAAAATATCCAGCAGTAAAAGATTGGAAACAGCTTTGTAAAAGAGCAACTTTAAATCAAAATAATTTACAAGAAACGGTTCAAAATGTTTTAAATGATGTCAAAATCAATAAAAATAAAGCATTAACAAAATATGCCGAATTATTTGATAAAGTTTCTTTAACTTCTTTTGAAGTTACTGATAAAGAAATTGAAGAAGCTGAAAAATTAGTTAGTTCGGAGTTAAAAGAAGCAATTCAATTAGCAAAAAGTAACATTGAAGTTTTTCATAATTCTCAAAAAGAGGAAGAGAAAAAAGTAGTTACTACTGCAGGTGTTACTTGTTGGCGTAAAAGTGTTGCTATCGAAAAAGTTGGTTTGTATATTCCAGGAGGATCTGCACCTTTATTTTCAACTATTTTAATGTTAGCAACTCCTGCAAAAATAGCAGGTTGTAAAGAAATAGTATTGTGTACACCTCCTAATAAAGAAGGAAAAGTACACCCTGCAATTTTATATACGGCGGCATTAGTTGGCGTTACCAAAATTTTTAAAGTTGGTGGAGCTCAGGCTATTGCGGCAATGGCGTACGGTACAGAAACTATTCCTAGTGTGTATAAAATATTAGGTCCAGGAAATCAGTATGTAACAAAAGCAAAAGAATTAGTTCAGCAAGAAGGACTTTCTATTGATATGCCAGCAGGACCAAGTGAAGTTTTGGTTATTGCTGATGAAACATCAAACGCTGGATTTGTAGCTGCTGATTTATTATCACAAGCCGAACACGGAGCAGATAGTCAAGCAGTTTTAGTAACAACTTCATTAGAGGTTTCAGAAAATGTACTTGCCGAAGTAGCGAAGCAAGTGAAAGAATTACCTAGAAGAGAAACCGCCGAAAAAGCATTAGAAAACAGTTTTGTAGTTGTTTTAAATTCTTCGGATGAAATGATTGATTTTAGTAATGTATATGCACCAGAACATTTAATTATTGCGTCTGAAAATGCATCAATATATATTGATAAAATTAGTAATGCAGGTTCGGTGTTTTTAGGGAATTATAGCTGTGAAAGTACAGGTGATTACGCAAGTGGAACAAATCACACGTTACCAACAAACGGATATGCTAAAAATTATAGCGGTGTTTCTTTAGATAGTTTTATCAAAAAAATTACTTTTCAAGAAGTAACAAAGCAAGGAATAGCAACTATTGGAAAAGCAATAGAATTAATGGCAGAAGCCGAAGGTTTACAAGCTCACAAAAATGCTGTTACCTTAAGATTAAAAGATATTGAAAATGTTTAATTTAGATAAAATAGTTCGCCCAAATATTCAAAAATTAAAGGCATATTCATCAGCAAGAGATGAATTTAAAGGTGAAGCAGAAGTATATTTAGATGCGAATGAAAACCCTTTTGGAACATTAAACAGATATCCAGACCCAAAGCAAACAAAAATCAAAGAACGATTATCAGTAATTAAAAAAGTTGCTGAAAATCAAATTTTTGTCGGAAACGGAAGTGATGAAGTAATTGATTTAGCATTCAGAATTTTCTGTGAACCATCAAAAGATAAAGCGTTAACTTTTTCGCCTACTTATGGAATGTACGATGTTTCGGCAAGTATCAACGATATTGAATTAATTAAGCAACCTTTGGTAAATGATTTTCAAATAAGTTTAAATCAGTTACAACCATATTTAGATATGGAGGAAGTGAAAATTATATTTATTTGTTCGCCAAACAATCCTACAGGAAATTGTTTTGAAGACGAAACTATTGAATATATATTGGAGAATTTTAACGGAGTAGTAATTATTGATGAAGCTTATATTGATTTTAGTTCAAGAGCTTCTTATAGTACTAAATTAGAAAAATATCCAAATTTAATTGTAAGTCAAACCTTTAGTAAAGCTTGGGGATTGGCAGGTGTAAGAGTAGGTGTAGCATACGCAAATTCTGAGGTTGTCGATTTATATAACAAGGTGAAACCTCCTTACAATGTAAGTACTTTAAATCAAGAAGCAGTAATAGCTTCTTTAGATAATTTAGCTCAATTTGAGGAAAATAAAAATATCATTATCAATGAAAAAGAAAAATTGATTAATGATTTAAATAACCTTGAATTAGTAAAAAAAATATATCCTACAGAAGCTAATTTTATATTAATCGAAGTGAAAAATGCAAATTTAATTTACACTAAATTAGTAGCCGAAAAAATAATTACAAGAAACAGAAATACATTAGTAAATAACTGTTTACGAATTACGGTAGGAAGTACAGACGAAAATAAAAGATTAATTACAGCATTAAAATCACTAACATAAAAAATAACTTATAGTTATTGATTTAAAAATAATAAGATGAAAAAAGTATTATTTATAGATAGAGATGGAACTTTAATTAAAGAACCAGCAGACGAACAAACAGATTCATTCGAAAAATTAGAGTTTTATCCGAAGGTCTTTCAAGGATTAAGTAAAATAGCTAAAGAATTAGATTTCGAATTAGTTTTAGTTACAAATCAAGATGGATTAGGAACAGCAGTATATCCTGAAAATACTTTTTGGCCAGTACATAACTTTGTGATGCGAACTTTAAAAGAAGAAGGAATTGTTTTTTCAGAAGAAATTATTGATAGAACTTTTGCTAAAGATAATCAGCCAACAAGAAAACCGAATACAGGTTTGCTAACTAAGTTTTTTTCCGAAGAATATGATTTAGCAAATTCTTTCGTAATTGGTGACCGTTTAACAGATGTTGAACTCGCTAAAAATTTAGGAGCAAAAGGGATTTATATAAATGATGAAACTTTTTTAGGTACTGATGAAATTACCGTTAAAAGAAGTGAATTAGATGATTTTATCGCCTTAGAAAGTAGCGATTGGAATGCTATTTATGAGTTTTTAAAGTTAGAAGAAAGAACGGCTGAAATTGTTAGAAATACCAATGAAACGAAAATTGACATCAAATTAAATCTTGATGGAACTGGTAAAAGTAACATTAGTACAGGAATTGATTTTTTTGACCACATGCTAGACCAAATTGCACGTCATGGGCAAATGGATTTAGATATTCAAGTAAAAGGAGATTTGGAAGTTGATGAACATCACACAATTGAAGATACTGCAATTGCGTTAGGTGAAGTTTTTAATACTGCTTTAGGTAACAAATTAGGAATAGAACGTTACGGATTTTGTTTGCCAATGGATGATTGTTTAGCACAAGTAGCTATTGATTTTGGAGGTAGAAATTGGTTAGTTTGGGAAGCAGATTTTAAAAGAGAAATGATTGGTAAAATGCCAACAGAAATGTTTTTTCACTTTTTTAAATCGTTTACTGACGGTGCAAAATGTAATTTAAATATAAAAGCTGAAGGTGATAATGAACATCATAAAATAGAAGCTATTTTTAAAACATTTGCCAAAGCAATAAAAGTAGCTGTAAAAAGAGACAGTAGTAAAATGATTTTACCATCAACAAAAGGAATGCTATAATTCATAATTAAAATATGATTGCAATTATAAAATACAATGCGGGTAATATACGTTCGGTTCAAAATGCGATTACTCGTTTAGGGTATGATAGTATTATAACTGATAATCCTTCGGAAATTTTAAAGGCTGATAAAGTAATTTTTCCAGGTGTTGGTGAAGCTAGTTCGGCAATGGCATATTTAAAAGAACGTAAATTAGATGAGCTTTTAGTATCTTTAAAACAACCTGTTTTAGGAATTTGCTTGGGTTTACAATTAATGGGAATGTCATCTGAAGAAGGAAATACAAAATGTTTAGGTATTTTTAATACAGTTACAAAAAAGTTTCCGCCTTTAGAAAAAGTTCCGCACATAGGATGGAATAGTTTTTCAGAAATAAAATCATCAAAAATAATAGAAAATTTAGCTATTACTGATGATGTGTATTATGTACACGGTTTTTATGCTGAGGTTTGTGAAAACACCATAGCAACCTGTAATTACATACAACCATTTAGTTCAATAATGCAAAAAGATAATTTTTATGCAATGCAATTTCACCCAGAAAAATCAGCAAGTGTGGGTGAAAAATTATTGAAAAATTTTTTAGAATTATAAGGCTTCAAAATAAAAATAAGAAAGATGAGAATTATACCAGCCATAGATATTATTGAAGGAAAATGCGTTCGCTTAACAAAAGGAGATTACGCAACCAAAAAAGTATATAACGAAAACCCTATTGAAGTAGCAAAGGAGTTTGAAGATAATGGAATAGAATATTTACATTTAGTTGATTTAGACGGAGCAAAATCACAACACATTGTAAATTATAAAATTTTAGAACAAATAGCTTCTAAAACTAATTTAAAAATAGATTTTGGAGGTGGTTTAAAATCTGATGAAGATTTACGTATTGCTTTTGATAACGGAGCAAATCAAATTACAGGAGGTAGTATTGCTGTTAAAAATCGGGAGGTTTTTACAGGATGGATAAACAAATATGGAGGTGATAAAATTATTTTAGGTGCCGATTGTATCAACAGAAAAATAGCAACTCACGGATGGTTAGAAACATCAGAAGTTGATGTTGTTGACTTTATAAAACAATACGAACAAATAGGTGTGAGAAATACTATTTGTACCGATGTTGCTAAAGATGGAATGTTACAAGGAGCATCAGTTGATTTGTATAAAGAAATTTTAAGTAAAAGCGATGTGAATTTAATTGCTAGTGGAGGTGTTGCTAGTATTGACGATTTAATTCAGTTGAAAGAAATAGGTTGTGAAGGTACTATTTTAGGAAAAGCAATTTATGAAGGGTATGTAACTTTAAAAGAATTACAGAAGTTATGTTAAAAAAAAGAATAATACCTTGTTTAGATATTAAAAACGGAAGAACTGTAAAAGGTGTTAATTTTGTCGATATTAAAGACGCTGGTGACCCAATAGAATTAGCAAAACAATATGTAAAAGATGGTGCTGATGAATTAGTTTTTTTAGATATTACAGCGACTTTAGAAAACAGAAAAACATTAGTTGATTTAGTTGAGCAAATAGCACAAGAAATAAACATACCATTTACAGTTGGAGGTGGAATTAGTACTGTTGAAGATGCATCAAAGTTAATTCAAGCAGGAGCAGATAAGGTGAGTATTAATTCATCAGCAGTAAAAAATCCGCAGTTAATTACAGATTTAAAAAACAGATTTGGAAGTCAGTTTGTAGTAGTTGCTATTGATACTAAATATGTAAATGATAGATGGAAAGTATTTACTAAAGGAGGTACTAACGAAACGGAATTAGAGACAGTTGCTTGGGCTAAAGAAGTAGAAAAATTAGGAGCTGGTGAAATTTTATTAACATCAATGAATAGTGATGGAACTAAAGCAGGTTTTTCAATTGATATAACTAACTCGGTAAGTAGTGCTATTAATATTCCTGTTATAGCATCAGGAGGAGCAGGTAAAGAAGTACATTTTAAAGACGTATTTACTAAAACAGAAGCAAGTGCAGGTTTAGCAGCCAGTATTTTTCATTTTGCAGAAATTCCTGTACCACAACTTAAACAATATTTAAAAGAACAAAATATACCAGTACGATGAATATAGATTTTACAAAAGGAGACGGGCTTGTTCCTGTTATAATTCAGAATAATACCACATTACAAGTATTAATGTTAGGGTATATGAATGAAGAAGCGTTCTTAAAAACAAAAGAAACTAATAAAGTAACTTTTTTTAGTAGAAGTAAAAATAGGTTGTGGACAAAAGGAGAGGAGTCTGGTAATTTTTTATCAGTTAAAGATATTCAAATCGATTGTGATAACGATACTATTTTAATAAAAGCAATCCCCGCAGGAGCAACTTGCCATAAAGGAACAACTTCTTGTTTTGCAGATGAAACTCCAAAAGGTTTTTTATATGAATTAGAACGCATTATTTCTGATAGAATTGATACTAATCACCCAACATCATATACCAATAAATTATTTAAAAGAGGAATTAATAAAGTTGCTCAAAAAGTTGGTGAAGAGGCTGTAGAATTAGTTATTGAAGCCAAAGATAATGATGCCAATTTATTTAAAAATGAAGCTGCCGATTTATTTTATCATATTGTAATTCTTTTAAAAGCAAAAGGTTTTACAATAACTGATATTGAGGCTATTTTAAGAGATAGAAATTAAATGATTTATAGTATTTTTGCAAAATGAATGAATTTCAACAACTAAGAGATACCTTAAACGAAAGCGTTTTAAATAATAATTTTGTAAAATTAACTTTAAGCAAACCTATCAAAAAAAGTGATGGATTACCAAACGTATATGTTCGATTGGTAAAGATAAAAGGCGCAGAAATGTTCCAATTTACCTATCATTATAATACCAATGATAAAGTTCAGAACTATACAATTTCTGAAGCTATTACCGAAATAGAAATTCTATTAATGGATAACTTTAGAGCGGCAACCTTGTTTACCCTAACTAAAGATTTATTGATATTTATCTCTAAAAGAAAATTAGTTTCTTACCGAGAAAATATGGCGAGTTTTAAAAATAAATTACCTGAAACCCACGACAAACCAAAAGAGCGTTTAGCCGAAGCAGGGAGTTATTTACATCATTTAGGAATTACCGATAAACAAGGAAAGGTTATTCATAAAATGGCTGACAAATACCGTCAAATTAATAAATATTTAGAGATTATTGAAGGTTTATTAAAATCTACACGATTACCAAAACACATTAATATTGTTGATATGGGTTCTGGTAAAGGCTATTTAACTTTTGCTTTGTACGATTATTTGGTAAATCAAAAAAAATACAGTGCAACCGTTACAGGAATTGAATTGCGTAAAGAATTAGTCGATTATTGTAATGATGTTGCCGAAAAATCAGCCTTTACAAAATTATCATTTGTAGCACAGCCAATTCAAGAATACGACAACAATAAAATTGATATTTTAATCGCTTTACACGCCTGCGATACCGCTACTGATGATGCTATTTACAAAGGATTATCAGCAAAAGCAGAACTAATTATTTGTGCGCCTTGTTGCCATAAACAAATCCGTCAGCAAGTAAAAGGAAAAGAGCAAGAAAGCCCGTTATTAAAATACGGAATTTTTAAAGAACGTCAGTTTGAAATGGTTACCGATACCATTCGTGCGTTAATTTTAGAAAAAAGTAATTATAATACCAAAGTTTTTGAATTTATAAGCAACGAACATACCCGTAAAAATGTAATGTTAGTAGCTAGTAAATCAATCAAAAAGAATGATACTACTAAAATTGATGCTAAAATAGCAGGTTTAAAAGATGCCTATGCTATTGAAAGTCATTACTTAGAAACACTTGTGTAAAGTATTTATTTTTGATGTTTTATAGATAAAAAAACCACCATTATTGGTGGTTTTTTTAGGTTTTAAATAAGGTTGTATTTTTAAAATCAGCACAAATTCTTAGCCCCGATTGTAGCAATTGTTTGAGCTCTTTTTTTGATTTTTCTTCAAAAAAAAGCGAGTGCGGAAAGCGGGAAATAGCTCCTAAAAAATCAAAAAATATTATAGTACATTTACGTTTTAAAACACCAGCATGAAAAATTCAAAACTCTTAATTATAGCCGCCTTTTTTTCAATATATATAATTTGGGGTTCTACCTATTTATTTAATAAAATTGCCGTTACCGAAATACCACCATTATTTTTAGCGTCGATACGTTTTTCAATTGCGGGCGTTTTAATTATGATTTTGGCTAAAATCATGAAATTACCCTTAAAAATTAGTAGAAATCAGCTTGTAAATTCAGGAATTGCAGGGTTTTTATTTTTGGTGTATGGAAACGGTGTTTTCGTATGGGCATTAAAATATGTCGATAGCGGTTTTGCAGCTTTATTAGCCTCGACACAGCCGTTATTTGTGCTATTTTTACTGCGTTTAATAGACGGAAAAAGATTGCAAAAAAAATCGATAATAGGTGTTTTACTAGGTTTAATAGGAATGTATTTATTGGTCAGTCAGCAAGAAATAACCACATCGGAAGGCAGTGTTTTAGGAATTTTTATGATTTTAACCTGCGTACTTAGTTGGAGTTACGGAAGCGTATTTGTGTCAAAAGCCGATTTACCAAAAAAACATTTAGTAAGCACGGGATATCAGATGTTATTAGCAGGTTTTATGTTAGCAATAGCAAGTTTGGTTTTTAAAGAAACTTGGATTTCGCCATTAAATTGGTCGTCAAAAACCCAAGGAGCTATGTTTTTTCTAATCATTTTTGGCGGAATTGTAGCTTTTACGGCATTCAATTATTTGTTAAAATCGGTTTCTCCCGAAAAAGTAGCAACATCGGCGTATGTAAACCCGATAATCGCCTTATTTTTAGGGTGGAGCTTGTTAAATGAACAACTAACAAGCCAATCAATTGTAGCATCTGCGGTTTTATTATTGGGCGTTTATTTTATAAATTCAAGAAAAAAAGTAGTAAAAGTATTGCCTAAAAAAGGAAGTTTTTAAGTGTTGTTTGTAATTTATTTGTTTATTATTTGAAGCAATTTCCCGCTTTCCGCACTCGCTTTTTTTTGAAGAAAAATCAAAAAAAGAGCTCAAACAAAGCTTCAATCGGGGCTAGGCTTTTTTACACAAAACATTATTTTTGCTATTAAAAGAACAAGTTACCACCAAATAACAAAAAACTTCAACAATTCACCATTTGATTTTTTCAACCAACAAAGTGGCGATTTTTTGTCTGTTAAAACGGGTGTTATTTTTGTAATAAAATTATTAAAAGTATGCCAATCAATATTTGTGTGAGGTTGTGTTAACCAATTGTGTTTTGTTGGAATATAAAATTTATAATCTTTAAACTGATTTAATTCAAGTAAAGTAACATAAAAACCAATAATACAATTGTTATTTATCAAAGGAAATTCTTTTCCATAATCTTTTAAAGGAACAAATAATTGTGCTTTAAAATAAAGTTGTTGTTCCAGATTTTTAGCCTCTAAATTTAGTGTTTTTAAGTAATTTTTACATTGTTTAGAATAGAGCAGTGGCAGTTGTTTTTCTTTGAGTTTGGTTAATTTTTGAATTAAAGAATCTTTTTTATTAGGACCAATCCAGCGTTCTAATTCATTTTTTTCTTCAAGGTTTTTTTCATAATTTATAGAATTATCATACAAATAAAACTTATAAATAATCTCTACATGAATTGGTTTTTTATCTTTTAAAAGCAAACAATCTAATTCGCCAAGGGTAATTTTTTCTTGTTGAATTTGAATGTTTTCGGCAATAATTTGAAGGCGTTTATCTTGTTGAAATTCAAAAGAAACAAAACGTTCTACTAATTTTCCTAAGCGTGGTATTTTTGTAATTTCCACTAAAAAAGAAGCTGTTTTTGTAGGCTTTATTTCAAATTGCTGTAAATTAAAAACACCTTTTCCATTCCATAGAAAAGGTGTTTTTAAAAAGCCTTCATATTGTAATTGTAAGTCTTTTAATTGTTGATGCATCTGTTAAAAATAGTTTATATTTTATCTTCTAAACAAGTAATAATTTTTTGAATATCATCTTGAAAATCGAACCAATTAATTTGGGTATCTCTACGAAACCAAGTTCCTTGTCGTTTTGCAAAACGGCGGGTATTTTTCTTAATTTCTTCAATGGCAAATTCTTTGGTAAAATCCCCTTGAAAATATTCAAATAATTCGCGATATCCAACAGTTTTTAATGCAGTTAAATTTTTATGAGGTTGCATTTTTTTAGCCTCCTCAAGCAAACCGTTTTCTAACATAATATCGACACGTTTATTAATTCGGTCGTACATAATTTGCCTATCGGCAGTTAAACCGATTTTGATAACTTTAAAATTACGAGGCGCTTTGGGTTTGTTTTTAAAAGAACTGTATGTTTTGCCCGAACCAATACAAACCTCTAAAGCACGCATTACCCGATGCGGATTATCAATAGTAATGGTATTATAGGTTTCAATATCGAGTTCTTTGAGTTGTTCTTGAAGTTTTTCAATGCCATTTTCTTCAAGCTCTTTGGTTAGTTTTTCTCTGATACTAGCATTGACTTCAGGAAAATAATCTAAGCCTTTTAAAACGGCATCGACATACAAACCGCTACCGCCAACCATAATTTGTACAGGGTTTTCAGTAAATAATTCGTCTAATTTAGTGAGTGCATCTTTTTCAAATTGTCCGACAGAATAGTTGTCAAAAATACTTCTGTTTTGAATAAAATGATGTGGTGCAGCTTCCAATTCTTCCGAAGAAGGAACCGCAGTTCCGATGCTCATTTCTTTAAAAAACTGACGAGAATCACAAGAAACAATACTGCAATTAAAATGCTGTGCAAGTTTTATACTTAATGCTGTTTTTCCGATTGCCGTAGCACCAACAATGGTAATTAGGGTGTTTTTCATTTTAATTGTGTAAATTTAATCGTGTAGTTTATTTCCGCAGTGATTACAAAAAAGTGCATCATCATCATGCCCTTCATATGAACAGTTTGGGCACGATTGTGTGTTTAAATCAAGCTCGTTTACTTTTACCATTTCAGAACTTACAATCCCTGTGGGAACGGCAATAATTCCGTATCCTAAAATCATAATAATACTCGCTACAAACTGCCCAAAAGGTGTGTGCGGAGCAATATCGCCATAACCAACGGTCGTTAGTGTTACAATTGCCCAATAAACGCTTCTTGGAATACTTGTAAAGCCGTTTTCTCCGCCTTCAATTAAGTACATAATAGTTCCTAAAATAACGCATAAAATCAATACAAAAAACAAAAAAACCGTAATTTTTGTTCTGCTAGCTTTTAAGGCTTTCATAAAATTATTAGATTCTCCAATAAAACGAGCGAGTTTTAAAATTCTAAAAACACGTAGTAATCTCAAGGCTCTTAAAGCTACTAAACTGTGTGTTCCTGTAAAGAAAATTGCCAAATATTTTGGTAGAGTTGACAGTAAATCAATAATTCCATAGAAACTAAAAATATATTTCGATGGTTTTTTTATCGATATAATTCGAGCAATATATTCAATTGAAAATAACCCTGTAATAATCCATTCAGAAATATTTAAAAGCGTTCCGTGTTTTGCATTAATACTTTCGACGCTTTCGAGCATTACTAGTAAAATACTAGCAAGTATTGCGATTAATAAAACGATATCAAATAATTTTCCACCTGAAGTATCGGCTTCATAGATTATTTCATGTAATTTTTCTTTCCAGTTTTTGCTATTTTTCTTCAAGTGAATTTATTTTTTACCTAATTTTTTAATTTTCAGTATCGTTTACTAAACGTACAATTTTGGAAACTTTATTTTTTAATAAATAATTTTTGATAATTGTTTTTGCAATTTGATTATTTTCAATAGGTGTTATCATCGATTTTAAAACCGATAAATTATTTTCTTGAAAGGCTAAATTAGTATAGGTATATCCTAAAACGATATTATTTTCAATTAAAACAACAGCATGCTCTTCAGGGTTTCTTCCTTTATCAAAAATTAAAAAAGTATCATGATTAAAGTTTTTATTAGAAATTTTTGGCTTACGAATAACATTATACTTAGGTTTTAATTTAAGTAGTTCTAAATGATATTTTAAGCGGGTAAATAGTAAATTTCCTGTTTCTTGATAGGTAATTTCGTGTATTCTTTTTATTATTTTTAACCCTTTAGGACTATCTTTTAAAAGAAGTTTGTTTACTTCATTCTTTATATTTTTACCTCTACCTATAAAAATAATAACACCTTGTTCACTATGCACATAAAAAAGCCCTTCTTTTTCGGGTAATTTATCTAAAATTTTTAAATAACGTTGTTTTATATGTCTGTTATCGGCATATTTTATAGATTGCTGAATAATACTTTTATCAATATCTTTTTCTAATAGAAGTTTAAATAACTGAACAGTTGCCAAGGCATCGCCGTTTGCTCGGTGTCTGTCGCTCATCGGAATACCGATAAACTTACATAATTTACCTAAACTATGTGAGGGAGCTTCTGAAATTAGTTTTTTACTTAGTGCTACGGTACAAAGAGTATTTCTTTGATAGTCATAGCCTAGTCGGTCAAATTCTGTGCGTAAAATTCGATAATCAAAACTCGCATTATGTGCTATAATAATACAGTCTTCTGTAATTTCAAGAATGCGTTTTGCTACCTCATAAAATTTAGGAGCATTACGAAGCATATTGCTGTTAATACCTGTTAATTTAACAACAAATTCTTGAATTTCTCGTTCAGGGTTTATTAAACTGATAAATTGATCAACAACTTGATGCCCATCAAATTTATGAATGGCAATTTCTGTAATTCCTTCTTCGTTAAATTTTCCTCCTGTGGTTTCAATATCTAAAATTGCGTACAAATCTTTTTTTTTAAACTGATAAGTGTAAAACTAAACAATATAATTTCGAACGCCAAAAATAGCGCTACCAATTCGTACCATAGTACTTCCGTTTTTTATAGCTAGCTGATAATCACCACTCATTCCCATTGATAATATTGTTGGTTTAAGAGTTGTTTTTTGTTTGTTTTTGAAAAAATTAGCTAAACAAGTAAATTCATCTTCTAATTGTTTTTGATTATCGGTAAAAGTAGCCATTCCCATAAAGCCTACAATCTTTATATTTTGCAGTTCTAAAAGTTCTTCGGATGAAATAATAGTATCAATATCTAAAAATGACAAGCCAAATTTTGTTTCTTCTTTGGCAATACGAGCTTGTAATAAACAATTAATTACACGGTGGTGTTTTTTAGCTTGTTTATTAATTTCTTTTAAGGTTTTAAAGCTATCAACTCCATGAATTAAATTTACAAAATGCGCCATATATTTAACTTTATTGCTTTGTAAATGCCCTATCATATGCCATTCAATGTCTTTTGGCAAGGCATCAAATTTTGTAACCATTTCCTGAATTTTATTTTCACCAAATACTCGTTGCCCAGCATTGTAAGCCTCTTGAATATCGGCAATAGGTTTGGTTTTCGAAACAGCAACTAAAGTTACATTCGCTGGAATTGTTTTTTTTATTTCGATAAGATTTTCTTTAATTCCTGTCATTTTATTATTTTTCAAGTTCAAGATGTTTTTTGCTATTGTTTTGATATTTTTTAATGCGCTAAAACTCGTAAATAGTTAAAGCACTTCTTAACTTAGGCTCTATATAGGTTGTTTTTGGAGGCATTAACATATCGGCATCTACAATTTGCTTAAGCTCATTAATAGAGGTTGGTAGCATTCCGAAGGAAACTTTAAATTTACCGCTATCAACTTTTGTTTTTAATTCTAAACCGTCCGATTTATCTTGAGAATATAAAATTTTAGAGGCATTTCGAATATCATCGATGCCTAAAATAGGTTTTAAAACAGTAGTATATAAAACTTGCGCATCTAATTTACTTAAAGCATCTGTAAATTTATATCTTGACAAGCGTAAGTTTAAGGCATAAAATTCGCCATTTAAATACATGCTAAATTGATGCTTTTCTTTGGGTTTGTATAATTCTTGTCCCCTGTTTTCTATTCTAAAAAAAGTATCTAATTCAATTAAAAATTCTTCAGGAGTTAGGCCGTTTAAATCGGTAATAAATCGATTAAATTCATAAATACTCAATTGACTTTCAGGCAACAAATAACTCATAAAAAAGTTGTATTTTTCATTTCCTGTATGATTCGGGTTTTCTTTTGCTAAGTTTTTAGCCAATAAACAAGCAGAGGTAGACCGATGATGCCCATCGGCAATATACAAGGTATCGATTGCTTGAAAAGCAGTGGTTATTTGTGTAATATCCTCTTTATTATTAACCAGCCATAACAAATGATGCTCTTTATCGGTGGTTGAAAATTCATATTCAGGTCTAGTTGCTTTATATTTTTTAATAATAGCGGTAATGACACTATTATCAGGATAAGTAAGCAATACAGGTTCGGTATTAAAACCCGTATTTTTTAAATAATTTTCAAATAATAACTCTCTTTCCTGAAGCGTTCCTTCGTGTTTTTTAATGACATTATTATGATAATCATCCACAGAAGTTGCTGCAATAATACCACAAAAAGATGCCGTTGCGGTTGTTTTTTGATAAATATAAAACCCCGCAACCTTATCTTTGGTAAAAATACCATCATCTTTAAATTCTAAATACCGATTGTGTACCAATTTAAAGCGTTGTTCGCCTATAATATCTTGTTTATGATATTTATAACCAGGGTTTAAAACATGTAAAAATGTATAAGGATTAAACGCTAATTTAGCATTTAACATTTCTGGGCTATAAATTTCATACGATTTTGATGAAACTAACCCCACCTTGTCTCTAGTAGCTCTAACAGCTTTAAACGGTTTTACAATTGCCATTAATAATTTAAATTTATACGTGTAATGAATTAATAATTTTATTTGCCAATTCCGTTCCTATTTTATGTTGTGATTCTACGGTAAAAGAAGCAATATTAGGGCTTAAAGATAGCTCAGGATTCATTAATAATTGAATTTCTGGTGTAGGCTGATTTTCAAAAGTATCTAAACCAGCATACTGTACTTTTCCGCTTTCAATGGCATTTACAAGGGCAATTTCATCTACCAAACCACTTTGGGAAACGTTGATAAAACCAACACCTTTTTTCATTTTTTCAAACTCTTTAACACCAATAATATGATTTTCTTCGGATGCTAAATGTACCGTAATAAAATCAGCTTCTTTTAGTAAGTCATCAGCTGAGGTAAAATCGATTTCAATATCAATAGCTTGTCCGTTGTAAAATTCAACAGGAATTGTAATTGAATCACCAAATTCAACATCGTAGGCAATAACTTTCATCCCTAAACCTAAGGCAAGTTTTGCTACCTGTTGTCCTTCGATACTCATTCCTATAATCCCTAGAGTTTTTCCACGAACTTCAGTTCCTGCTGAAAATTGTTTCTTTAAAGCATTAAAACTCGTATCACCTTCTAAAGGCATTTCTCTATTGGCTTGGTGTAAAAAACGAGCCATTGTTAATAAATGAGCAAAAACCAATTCGGCAACAGCATTGGCACTTGCATCTGAAACATTAATAATTTGCACACCACATTCTTGGGCGTAAATAACATCAATATTATCGTTGGTTGTGCTTGCGTTTGCAATTAGTTTTAAGGTAGGGCAATTATCGATCAGTTCGGCATGAATTTCTGTGCTGTTTTTGATAACAACAACATTAATTTGCTCTTCATTGATAAAGTTGTCTAGCTGTTCTTGCGCAACTTTGGTTGTTATTACTTCAAATCCTGCATTTTCTAGGGTAGCTGTTCCACCGTCTAAGATTCCGTCGTTTACTAATATTTTCATTTAAAGTATGTTTCTTTTAATTGGTAATTTCAATTGATAAATTAAAGGGTAATTTTATAATTAACTTGTTCTTTCGAGTTCTTGCATCACATCGACCAAAGCCTGAACACTGTATAAAGGCAAGGCATTGTACATACTAGCACGATATCCGCCAATACTTCTATGACCATCTAAACCATTAATATTTGCTTGTCTCCAAAGTGTATCAAATTTATTTTTTAAAGCTTCGGATGCGATACCCGATGTAATAGTAAAGGTCGCATTCATATGGCTACGATCTTCTTTTATAGCACTTCCTGTAAATAATTGGTTTCTATCGATTTCAGCATATAAAAGTGCCGATTTTTGTTCGTTTACTTTTTCAATAAACGGAATTCCACCTAATTTTTTTAACCATTCTAGGGTTAGCATTGAGGTGTAAACCGCAAAAACAGGCGGTGTATTAAACATGCTATCTTTATCGATAAACGTTTGATAATTTAACATTGAAGGAATAATACGTTCCACTTTTCCTAAAATATCGTTTTTTACGATAACAAGCGTTGTTCCCGCCGGACCCATGTTTTTTTGTGCGCCTGCATAAATTAAATCAAATTTTGAAAAATCTAATTCACGCGAAAAAATATCGGAACTCATATCACATATTAAAGGAACTTCCGTTTCTGGGAAACTTTTCATTTGCGTTCCATAAATAGTATTATTGCTCGTGCAATGAAAATAATCGGCATCGGTAGGAATGCTATAATTTTTAGGAATGTAATTAAAGTTTTTATCTTCGGATGAAGCAACGGTAACAATTTCGCCGAATAATTTTGCTTCTTTTATGGCTTTTGAACTCCAAGTTCCAGTATTTAAGTACGCCGCTTTTTTGTTTAATAAATTATACGCGGTCATTAAAAACTGATTGCTTGCACCACCTTGTAAAAACAATGCCGTATAACCTTTGTTTTCTAAACCTAGTAATTCTAAGGCTAAACTACGCGCATTTTCAATCACATTTACAAAAGAGGTACTTCTGTGAGAAATTTCAACTAACGATAAGTCATCATTATTAAAATTAATAATTGCTTCGGATGCTTTTTGTAAAACTTCTTCAGGTAAAATACAAGGACCTGCGCTAAAGTTATGTTTTTTCATGGCTGATATTGTTTTTATGAGCAAACAAAGGTGCAAAATTTATAGGAAGTTAAACTTTAAATTTTTGATAAAAAAGCTAAGGTATTTACGCCATCGGCATAATCGGATAATGTAGGATGCTGAGTTTGTCCAAAAGCAATTTCATTTTCCATAAAATTACGGGCAACAATACACTGTATTTTTTCTTTTTCGATTTCAAGTTTTGTTTTCAGCTCGGTAATAGTATCGTAATATTCATAAAAAATAGTAGCAATAGGCGAGGTGTAGCTTGGGTCTTCTTTAATCATTAAAAAGCCGTTTTCTAAAATATCAAACTCGCTCATTAAATACACCGTTTTATTATAATCGTAATTATTGGCGTATTTGGCGTTGTTAATAATATCTTGTTTGTTGTACATTCCTTTAAAAAAGGATTCGAAATCATAGTTTTTAGGGACAAATAATTTTGAAACCGAACGACAACCTAATCCAAAATAATGAAAAATATCATTGCTTAAATTTTCAAAATCTTCAGCAGTTTCGTTTCCTGTTAAAACGGCTACAGAATTTCTACTTTTTCTAATGATACTCGGCTTATTTTTAAAATAATATTCAAAATAACGGGCTGTATTATTGCTTCCTGTAGCAATAACGGCATCAAAATCAGTTAGTTTTTCTTGGGTAAAAGTAATTTTTCCTTTTAGTTGAGGTGCAACATATTCTAAATATTTTGCTAAAAAAGGCATTAAATGTTTATCGTTTGACGATTGTTTTACCAAAACCGAATGCCCCGAAATTAATACTGATAAAAAATCATGAAAACCAACCAACGGAATATTTCCCGCCATAATAATCGCTACATTTTTAGGCGTATTTTTACCTAAATTTTCGTTAGCAATCCATTGCTGAATATTTTCTTCGGATAAAGCTTCTGCCCAACTTTTTATGGCAAATAATAAATTTTGACGGGTAAACCATTTATTATTTTCTTCGGCTATTTTTAATTGATGTTTAAAACCATCAAAAAATAAGTCGTTATGGGGAATGTTTTCTTTCTTTTGAATATCCTCATGAGAAAACTGTTCTAAAAAGACTCCTAATTTAATAAAAGCATCGATTCTGTTTTGGATTGTATCCATTTATATTGTTTCTAAATTAATTTGGAACTATTTTTGCAACTGCAAAGTTACAAAACTGAAATAGATTAATTATGGCTATTATTATAACAGATGAGTGTATAAATTGTGGAGCCTGTGAACCAGAGTGTCCGAATACGGCAATTTATGAAGGCGCTGATGATTGGAAATATGCAGATGGTACTGATTTAAAAGGGGATTTAGTATTGCCTAGCGGACAAAAAGCCAATGCAGATACCGATCAAGAGCCTATTTCTGATGAAATATATTTTATCGTAGCAGATAAATGTACAGAGTGTAAAGGTTTTCATGAAGAGCCACAATGTGCGGCAGTTTGCCCAGTAGATTGTTGTGTTCCTGATGACGATAACGTAGAAACAGATGAAGAGTTGTTAGCAAAACAGCGTTTTATGCATAACGAATAAGATATTTTATTAGTAAAATAAAAAAATCCTGAGTTTTTACTTAGGATTTTTTTGTGCCTAAAAAATAGCTTATAATTTTAGTTTTATTTTTGGAGCTTGCTTAAATTTTATTAAAAAAGTTTTATCAGAAAAACAGAAAATCGCATTTGTCAACGGGGTTTTATTTAAGGTTCGCATCCTGATTAGCTGTAGTTCACCTGTTGATGCGATGCTAAAATAAATTTAGCATGACCATAATTTGGTTTTCAAAACCTGTAAGGTCTGATTTTTAATTACATAAGTATCTTTCTTGTACAATTCTTAAAAAAATAGTACTAATGCCTAGCCCCGATTACAGCAATTGTTTGAGCTCTTTTTTGTTTTTTTTCTTCAAAAAAATAAAAAAAGCGAGTGCGGAAAGCGGGAAATTGCTTCTAATAAAAAAAAATAAAAGTAAAAAAGCCGAAATCAGTACGATTTCGGCTTTCTATCAAAAAAATAAACGATTAATGAGAGTTAATAGTTTGCGTTATTTAAAATTGATAATTCACAGATAAATTAAACATCGTTCCTAATTGACTAAAATGATAACCATCATAAGTCATTTGTGAATAACGTTGGTTAAAGGTAATTAAGTTTGATGGCGAGTTGCTAACAGCTGCACCATTTAAAATTGCTTGCCCTGTTGGGGTTGCTTCTGTAAATTTCCATTCTGGTAAAACGTTTAAAATATTATTTACGTTTAAAGCAATGGTAATTCGGTCGGTTGCGCTAAAATTGATACCTAAATCGGTTACTACTTTTGGAATAAACTCGGTTCTTAAATCTGAACTTCCGTCAGAAACTGCTCCAGCAGGAATATCGGAAGCATTGGTAAATAATCCTTCTAAATCTTGCAGTCCTTGTTGTGCAAATTTTGTTTTACCAAAATAAGTGTTGTTTAATGATATTCCGAATTTACCAATATCGTAGGTAGTTCCTAAAATCCATTTTGTTTGCGGTCTTGAGGTAAAAAATAAAGCTTCTTGTGTATCATTTACTACCGATTGATTTGAATCTGCAACAAATTTCGGGTTTTTAACTGCGCCAACTCGCTTGTTTTCAATAGTGTAATTACCCGATAAGTTAAAGCCTAATTTACCATCGGCAACTTCAATATTTTTGTAACCAATAACCACATCTAAACCAGAAGTTTTAGTGTCAATAGCGTTTAAAAAGAAACTAACGTCTGACAATCCGCTAAAAGTAGGGGTATTTGGTGGTTTTACTTCGGTACTTAAAATTACTCTGTCGTCAACTTTAATATTGTAATAGTCTAGTGTGAAAGAGAAATTTCTAAAAGGTTTAGCTCCAATACCAACAGTTATATTAGTAGATTCTTCGGCGGTTAAATCAGGCAATCCTAATAATCCTTTTTGCGATGATACGTTATTTACCAAACCACCAACTTGTATTCCTTGTCCTGGTACAAAGCTATATTGTGCTTTTTGTGTATAAATTTGATGTAATGTTGGTGCTCTAAATCCTGTAGAAACCGAACCTCTTACGGTATATTTATCATCAGAAAATTTATAACGAGAACTTAACTTCCATACAAAAGTACTTCCAAAATCAGAGTAGTTTTCAACTCTTGCAGTTCCGCTAAGTAAAAAATCGTCATTAACGTCATAATCTAAACTTGCGTATCCTCCTAAATTATAACGGCTAAATTTACCTGAATTTTCAAGGCTGTTTCCTGCAAATGAATCGGCACCACCACCATCATAAGAACCTAATTCACCAGCGATTACTTCAAACTCTTCTGACCTAAATTCCGTACCAAAAGCAACACTTACTTTATCGGAAAGTATTCTTGAAACATCAATATTTCCTACATTATGAGAAAAAGCAGTTCCTCCCGGATCAAAAGATTTTTTACTATTTGCTCTGTATAATTCTGAACCTTCGGTTATTTCGCCAGTATCAACAATACCATTTTTATTTGCGTCAATCCAAGTAGAAGCAGAGTGGACAATATTTCTGTTATGAGATTCACTAACTCTATAAGTTTGTGAATTCCCTCCCGTGGTAAAGCTTACGTCAATATTCCAATCATTTTTCTTGGTTTTAAAACCAATTGTAGCATTATAGTCACTTAAATCTCCTTCAAAAGTTGGGGTATAACCGTCGTATCCACCCGCATTTGTCGGATGACTTCCAGGATAAAAATCAGCCAAATAAGGATAGCCTGTTTTTTTATCTAACGTTCTCCAATAAGGTGTTCTGTGGTTTGCAAACGAATTTACTTTTTTAAACACGTATGCTGCATTGGCATAAATATCGGTAGTTTCACTAAGTGTATATCCTGCGTTAATTGAAAATTTAGAAGCCGCTAACTGTGGTGATCCATTAATATTGTCAGCATCAGGATGTCTTTTTAAATAGTTTTGAACATCGGTAAGTGTAATTGGATTTTGAGCATCGGGGTCGTAAAAATCGGCAAATTCACCCGCTGCATCAACAGTACCAGGTCTGTTCGATAATGCTGTTTTAGAAATATCAGCCGTATAGTTTACAAAACCTTTATCATCACCAATTGTAGTTCCATTATTTATGCTTACCCCCAACATTTTACCATCACCTTGCCCTGTAATTCCTGACCTTAATGTTGCTGAACCATTTTTGGCATCATCTTTTAAAATAATATTAATAACCCCCGCAATAGCATCAGAACCATACTGAGCCGAAGCGCCATCTCTAAGAACCTGCACTGTTTTAATGGCATCGGTAGGGATTCCTGAAATATCAGAACCTGTTTCACCACGTCCTGGCGAAGTTTGGGTATATAATAAAGAACTTAAATTTTTACGTTTACCGTTAATTAAAATTAAAGTTCTACTAGGTCCCATATTTCTAATTTCATACGGATCTAATAAAGAAGTTGCATCATTAACAGGTGTTTGAACCGTGTTAAAAGATGGAATTTTATATTGTAAAGCTTTATCAAAAGTAGCCTGCCCGGTAGATTGTAAATCTTTAGCAGACACCACATCAATAGGCAAAGCACTTGTGGTATTACTTCGTGATGGAGTTCGCGAACCTGTAATAACAACTTCGTCTAACTCTAAACCTTCTTTTAAAATAATTTTAATATTCTTTTTACCTTTTAAGGCAATTTCTTGGGTTTCAAACCCCGAAAAACTAACAACTAAAATAGCATTATTTTGAACGGTTAGGTTAAAAGCCCCGTTAAAATCAGAATTAGCACCGTTGGCTGTTCCTTTTTCGATAATATTTGCACCAGGCAACGGTTGATTGGCGCTATCGACAATAGTTCCTGAAATTTTTGACTGCGCCCAAATAAGACTACTACACAGCATAGCGAAAAATAAAAGTGTAATTTTTTTCATAAAAAGGTGTTTAATTAATAATTATTTTAGTTGAAAATTACAATTAGTAATGTAATTTTAGTTTTTGGTTATATTATTAATAAGTGTACTGTTAAAATATTATACTCGTTATTTTAACATTTTTTTTAGAAAATTTTAAAAATTAATTGTTTTGCTGTTTTTAATTGTTTACTTATTTGAAGCAATTTCCCGCTTTCCGCACTCGCTCTTTTTTGAAAAAAATCAAAAAAGGAGCTCAAACAATTGCTACAATCGGGGCTAGGGTTTTGTATAATTATTGATTATGTATTACTATTATTTTAAAGAAAGTATTTTTCAAAATAGCTAAACATCCTGCTGATTTTATTTCTGTATCGCATCCATATTTACGCTGTTTTTTTACCATTAATCACATATAAATTTAACAATATCAGCAGTTACTTTTTTATTGCGTAGTATTTTGGTATGTCCTAATCCTTGGGTCATTAAAAGTGTTCCTTTTTGTAAGTTTTTACGAATATTTACAGCACAATTAACCGAGACATCACCATCGGCAGTATCATGCACAACCAATGTTGGAATGGTAATTTTTTTAGCCACTATGCTAGCGGAATGCTGTTCAATATCTACTTGCCATTTTTCATCAAAAAACTGTTTCATTTTAATGGCAACACGGGGTTTTACGTTTAAGTTTTTTGAAAAATTAAGCAATACCTCCGAAATATAATCAGGTGCACCAATGCTTACTAATTTATTAATATTAAAACCATCAGCAACACTATTATACAAGCACATACCGCCAAAAGAATGCCCGACAGCGGCTTCAAAAGGACCAAATTGCTTTTCAATTTGAGTAATGGTAGCTATAAATTCGGGCATTGCTGTGGTTTTTCCTGAGGAATTTCCATGCGCCGGACCATCAAAAGATATAACCATATAACCTTGTTCTAATAATTTATCAGCCATCATAAATAATTGCGTACTTCTACCAGCCCAACCGTGTACCAATAATACTTTTTTATGAGAATATCCGTAGGATAAAACTTCAATATTTTTACCAATACTTTCTACAAAAATTGTTTTCTTTTGGGAGCTAGCCAACATTACTTTTTCTCGTTTTGGAATTGGAAATTTTACAGGAGTACTAAAAAGAAGTGCCGCAAATTTAGCTGTTAAATGTGTTGAAAAAAACTGTGTAAATTTAGCTGAAAAAATAATAGGTTTAGGAATTGTTAAGCTAGGGGGGAGTAAATTTGTATTTATTAAATTCATGACATTTTTTAATATAATAATATAATTTGTAAAGATAAACAAACAAATTGTTTCCTACTTTTGTGACATTATTATTTATACTGTGTCATATATAATGACCAAAACAACTAAAAACAAAAAAAATGAAAAAAATTATAGCTTTAGGAATTGTTGCCCTATTTTTAGTACAATGTAGTACGGTGCCAATTACAGGAAGAAAACGACTTAATTTCGTAAGTGATGCGCAAGTATTACCTGCAAGTTTTGCACAATATAAAGGTTTTTTACAAGAAAATAAATTATCTACAAATGTTACAAAATCAAACCAAATAAAAAGAGTTGGTAAAAAGATTTCAGCAGCAGTAGATCGTTTTATGAGAGCCAACGGAATGACATCCGAAGCAAATTCATATCGATGGGAGTTTAATTTAGTAGAAGATAAAACATTAAATGCTTGGTGTATGCCAGGAGGTAAAGTAGTTTTTTATACGGGTATTTTACCAGTTTGTGCTAACGAAGATGGTGTTGCTGCTGTTATGGGACATGAGGTAGCCCATGCTTTTGCTAAACATGGGCAAGAGCGTATGTCAACGGGTAAAATACAACAATTAGGTGGTGCAGCAGTAGCTTTAGGAACAGCAAATAGTAAAAATGCACAACTTTTTAATATGGCGTATGGTTTAGGAAGTCAAACTCTTGTAATGTTGCCATTTAGTAGAGGTCATGAAACAGAAGCCGATAAATTAGGATTGGTTTTTATGTTAATGGCAGGCTATAATGGTAGCGAAGCAGCTGAGGTTTGGGTACGAATGAGTCAAATATCAAAAGGAAAAGCACCTGCTGAATTTATGAGTACACACCCTTCAAACCAAACACGTATTCGAACACTTAGAGCTTTTTTACCAGAAGCAAAAAAATTAGCAGCAAAATATAATGTTCCAGTAAGAAAATAGCAGCATAAATTATTTATATTGCCAACCGTTCATTTTTATGAGCGGTTTTTTTTATTTTAAGAAGATATGTATAAAAGAGGAGATAAGAAGTTAATTAACGCCTGGGCGTTTTACGATTGGGCAAACTCGGTATATTCATTAGTAATAAGCACGGCAGTTTTTCCGTTATATTACAGTGCGGTAACCAAAGGAAAAACCGTTTGTTTTTTAGGAATGGATTGGGAACATCCCGATAGTTTATATAGCTATGCCTTGTCGTTTTCTTTTTTAGTGGTGGCATTTATTTCACCTATTTTATCAGGAATTGCCGATTATACCGGAAGTAAGAAAAAATTCATGAAGTTTTTCTGTTGGATGGGTGGTTTATCAGTAATTGCCTTGTATTTTTTTAAAGGTGTTTCTACTGTTTGGATTGGTATTTTATTCACCATTTTAGCAAGTATTGGTTTTTGGGCTAGTTGGGTATTTTATAATGCCTATTTACCTGAAGTAGCTTTGCCTGAACAACAAGATAAAGCGAGTGCAAAAGGTTTTATGTACGGATATGTAGGTTCGGTAATATTATTGATTATCAATTTAATAATGATTCAAAATCCTGATTTATTTGGCATTACAACAGGTATGGCTTCTCGGATTTCTTTTGTAATGGTGGGGCTTTGGTGGATTGGTTTTGCACAAATTACCTTTAAAAAACTACCAGACGATATTTACAATAAACAACCCGATAACGATTACATCTGGAAAGGCTACAGAGAATTAAAAATTGTATATAAAGAACTGTTAAACTACCCGACATTAAAGCGTTTTTTAATCTCTTTTTTCTTTTTAAGCATTGGGGTGCAAACCATTATTTTAATGGCGGCTATTTTTGGTTCATCAGAATTAAACTTACCCACTTTTAATATGATTTTAACGATATTATTAGTGCAAATAATTGCTATTTTTGGTGCTTATATTTTTTCAAGGGTATCAGGCAAATTTGGTAATATCACCGCTTTAAAAATAACTATCATTATTTGGATGCTTGTCTGTTTATTTGCCTTTTCATTAGATAAAACACAAGAAAACGTTGGTATATATTTTTATGGACTAGGAGGCTTATTAGGTTTGGTTCAAGGTGCAATACAAACATTAACACGATCTACATACTCAAAGTTATTACCAGATACACAAGATCACGCTACTTATTTTAGTTTTTATGACGTTACCGAAAAAATAGCTATTGTTTTAGGAACATCAGTTTACGGAACATTATATGCTATTACAGATTCTATGCAATGGTCTGTCTTGTGTTTAGCTGTTTTCTTTTTAGCCTCATTATTGGTGTTAAACACCATGAAAAAAACAAAATATGTCGCTTAAATTTAAAATGGAACAGCAGATGAAAAATATAGTTCTTGTTTTGTAATAGGATGCTTAAAACTAATTTTTTCAGCATGTAAATGTAATCTATTAGCGGTAACACCATATAAAACATCGCCAATAATTGGTGAATTTAAGCCTAAATGATGCGCTGCATGAACACGTAATTGATGCGTTCGCCCAGTAATTGGATAAAAATAAACCCTTGTTTTGTTATTTTTAATTTCGATGATTTCCCATTTTGTAAGCGTATTTTTGCCGTGTACATGGCAAACTAATTGTTTAGGTCTGTCCTCTAAATTAACTCTTAAAGGCAGGGTTATCTCATTGTTTATTTTCTGGTTTTTTTTAGAAGAAACAGCTTTTAAAATACCATCTAAAACCGCTACGTAACGCTTTTTAATTGTTTTGTTGATAAACTGATCTTGTAAGTTTTTGTAAATTTCAAGGTTCTTTGCAATTAATAAAATTCCAGAAGTTGCCATGTCTAACCGATGTACGACTAGCGCATTTAGGTGTTTTTTTTCAATGCGATGTGCTACCGAATCTTGATTTTTTTTCCCTGGAACAGATAACAATCCTGAAGGCTTATTAACAACTAATAAATAGGCATCTTCAAAAATAATTTCTAATTCTTTTTCTTCTGAAATTTTTTCTTCCAAAGGATTATTATAAACCGATATACCTTGTAACATATGTTTTAAAATCGGTTTGCACTTTCCGGTACATGCCGTATAATAATTTTTATGTTTTCGAACGGATGTCGCTAACGGATTTCCCCACCAAAACTCCGCCATACAAATAGGCGTAAAGTGGTTTAAAAATGCATATTGTAATAATTTTGGTGCGCAACAATCGCCTGCTCCTGCGGGAATATTTTGTGGTGAGTTTTCAAAAATAGTAATTAAATTTTGTGTTTTATTATTCGCATTTAAAAACTGATATTGCTTAAATATTTCTTGCTGTCCTGATGATGAAAGTTCTTTTCGTTGTTGTTTTAATTGTTCAATCTGTTCTTGAAAATTGCTGTATTTTTTTTTAAAAGGACGAATTTTATCCTGTAAATAAACATCATATTCTCGAAGATAAAATTCTTCATTAATATTGAGTTGATTGTTTTGTTTTCCTTCTATCTTTCTTAAAAGTCTTCTTTGTTTAAGTATTTTTTGCTCTTCTTGAAGTAATTTTTCAGTTGATTTTAGTAAAATAAAATAGTCTTTTTTTGTTTTTAAATAGGCGCTACTATTTTCTAAATTGATAATTTTCTGATTAATCTGATTGTTTATTTTTTCAGTTTTCAAGAAAACACCATCTTCTTTTAAAACATCATAAACAGGCGGAACAAAATGCTTGTGCTGTGTACTTTGTGCTATTTTTCCTGAAAAAGCCGTTAAATACCCGAGTTTACCTTGCTTATTTTTAACCACTAAAACCCCAAACATTTTTCCTAAAGCAGTAGTATTTTGCTTGTTTTTGTGGAGGGCTATGTTTTTCAATCCGAAGTTATGCGTAAAATCTGTTTGAGTTTTTAAATATTCTTGTAATTCTTCCGAAGCAATTTTAGCCAAAGGATGTGGCGTGTAATTATGCGGATAATCAAATTTTTCAGGAACTGTAATTTGACTAATATCCGAAGTGAAAGCAATAAGTTTAGGCATTTTTAAAATAAATAAGAATAATAAAAGTAGTTTAAAAGAAAAAAGTGTTGTTTTCACAACACTTTTAAATATTTTTAGCAGTATAATCTTCAGAAAAATGAAGTTAACTTCTATAAATTTTATCGTATAAATCTTTATACATTTCTTTAATAATTTTACGTTTCATTTTCATGGTAGGAGTAAGGTGCCCACCTTCAATCGACCATTCTTCAGGAGTTAGTTCAAACTTTTTAATAGTTTCCCATTTCCCGAAATTAGCATTACAAATAATAACCTCTTCTTCAATACGATCAATTACTTTTTGGTTTTTAACCAATTCTTGATTTGTTTCTAATTTAATCCCATGTCTTGAAGCCCATTCTTTAACAAAATCAAAATTAGGTTGAATAAAAGCAGCTGCCATTTTTTCTCCCTCGCCAATTACCATTACTTGCTCTATAAAACGTGATTGTTTTAATTCGCCTTCTAATAATGGCGGCACAATATATTTACCACCAGAAGTTTTAAACATTTCTTTGGTACGTCCTGTAATTTTCAAAAATCCATCGGCATCCAACTCCCCTTTATCACCAGTATAAAAATAGCCATCTTTTATAACTTCCGCTGTTTTTTCAGGGTCTTTATAGTAGCCTAACATTACATTAGGACCTTTTACTAAAATTTCGCCAGTGCTTGCGAATTTTAATTCAATGCCGTCTAACATTTTACCAACAGTTCCTACTTTAAAACCACCATTTCTAACATCGTTAACACTAAGAACAGGTGAGGTTTCGGTAAGTCCATAACCTTCCATTACAGGCATTCCTGCGGCAGTAAAAACTCTTGTTAATCGTGATTGTAAAGCAGCTGAGCCAGAAACCATTAATTTAAGTTCACCCCCTAAAGCTTCTTGCCATTTCGAAAAAATTAATTTACGAGCAATGCTTAATTTTTTTTCATACCACCATCCATTAGCACCATACGGCTCATATTGAAGCCCTAATTCAATTGCCCAGAAAAACAATCGTTTTTTTATTCCTGTTAAATCTGCTCCTTTGGCATAAATTTTATCGTAAATTTTTTCATACAAACGAGGAACAGCTGTCATTACATGCGGTTTAATTTCTTTTGCATTATCGCTTAGTTTATCAATAGATTCGGCAAAATAGATTGAAACACCACAGTATTGATATAAATATAAAATCATGCGTTCAAAAACATGGCAAACTGGTAAAAAACTCAACCCACGTTCTTCACCATATAATAATGGCACTCTTTTTTCACTAGCTAATACATCAGAAACAATATTTCCGTGTGAAAGCATAACGCCTTTAGGTCTTCCAGTAGTTCCTGATGTGTAAATTAAGGTTGCTAAATCGTCTGATTTAACGGCACTTTTTCTAGCTTCAACTTCCGATTGATTACTTTTGTCTTCCCCGAGTTTTAAAATATCTTTCCAATTTTTTTCATTGGTAATATCATCAAAAGTAAAAACACCTTTCAGCTTTGTATTTCCTTTAATTTGATTTAGTTTATCTAAAATAGATTGATCAGAAACAATACAATAAATAGCTTCAGAATGATTTAAAACATACTCATAATCTTCTTTTGAAATAGTCGGATAAATAGGTACGTTTTGCGCACCAGTTTGTAAAATACCGATATCACAAATGTTCCATTCCGTACGATTAGTGGTTGAAATTACGGCAATTTTATCATTAGGCTGTATGCCTAAACGGAGTAAACCTCTACTAATAGTGTTGGCTTTATCAATATATTCTTGAGTAGATATAGATTCCCATTTACCATTATATTTAGTGGTAAAAGCTTTTTCTAGATTATACGTTTCTTGCAGGTGATATGGAAAGTCAAAAAGACGGGTTATTTCAATCGACATAAAGTTGTTGTTTTTTGCGTATTGCAAATTAGGTAAATTCCATCGATTGTACAAGTTTCACTTTGATGTCTGTAAATCAGTTTTTTACGATTATTTAAACTAAGGTAATAGTCTTTTTAAGCGACATTTTTTAGTATTATATGCAACATAAAGGGCTAGGTTTTTTGAATTTCATAAAAATTAATAAAAATAATTTGAAGCAATTTCCCGCTTTTCGCACTCGCTCTTTTTTGAAAAAAATCAAAAAAGGAGCTCAAACAGATGCTTCAATCGGGGCTAGGCATTTGTACTAATTTTTGAAATTAACGAATAAAAGTTCATCTGTGCTATCTGAGTATCTTGCTCGTAACGATATTAGGTAGTATCACAAGGTAATTAGACCTCACAGATTTTTAAAACCTGTAAGGTCTGTGTTTAACTAATTTATATATTTTAAAGAGGCTCTAAAATATTATGAGTTTGTTTAAAATTTAAATAAGTTTTTCAATTTGAGTAATTTTTTACTTCAAAAAAATTATATCGAGAACTTTTTTAGGAATTTAAAAAGTTTTTCAAATCGTTATAATTAGTTGTTTTAATCGCTTTTTTCTCTTTATTCATAACCGATTTAATTTGTTCAGGAATCGCGATTTTTACACTTAAAGTATTTTCAACAACATCTAAAAATTTAACAGGATGTGCCGTTTCTAAAAATACACAAAATGCTTCTGAATTATTTTTTTGATATTCTTTTGCTCCTAAATATCCAACAGCTCCGTGTGGGTCGGCAATATAACCGCTATTTTTATGGATTAATTTCATTGCCTCACGAGTTTGTTCATCAGAAAAAGAATACGAAGAAAAAGTGTTTTTTAAAGCTTCTATATCATTTTGAAAAATTTCTTGAATACGGATAAAATTACTAGGATTTCCAACATCCATGGCATTTGAAATCGTGGTTTTTGATGGCTTTGGTGTGTAAATTCCATCTTTTAAATAATTAGGAACGGTATCATTTATATTGGTTGAAGCAACAAAATGTTTAATTGGTAAGCCTAATTTTTGTGCCATCATTCCTGCACAGATATTTCCAAAATTACCGCTAGGAACAGAAAAAACAAGGTTTTCTAAAGTATCTTTTTGAGTTTTTTTAACTTGTTTATAAGCTAAGAAAAAGTAAAACATTTGTGGTAACCAACGTGCTACATTTATCGAATTTGCAGAAGTTAAAGTTCGGCTAATTTCAGTATCTAAAAAAGCCGTTTTTACCATTTCTTGACAATCATCAAAAACGCCATTAACCTCTAAAGCAGTGATGTTTTTCCCTAAAGTGGTCAATTGTTTTTCTTGTACATCGCTCACTTTTCCGCTAGGATATAAAATAACAACATCCACGCCTTTTACCCCTAAAAATCCATCGGCAACCGCACCGCCAGTATCTCCAGAAGTGGCAACTAAAACGGTTAATTCCTCATTGTTATTTCTATTGAAATAACCTAAACAACGTGCCATAAAACGAGCACCAACATCTTTAAAAGCCATGGTAGGACCATGAAAAAGTTCTAAAGTTGCTACATTTTCATCCACAGAAACAACAGGGAAATCAAAGCAAAGTGTTTCTTTGATAATTTGCTGTAAAACATCCGAAGGAATTTCATCGCCAACAAATTGTTTAATCACTTCAAAAGCAATTTCATGATTTGAATAATTTTCGATATTTTCAATAAAATCTTTTGAAAGTGGCGTAATATTTTCAGGAAAATATAAACCTCTGTCAGGAGCTAGTCCATTAACAACGGCTTCTTGAAAACTAACATTAGGCGATTTTTTATTAAGACTATAATAGTTCATTTTTATTTTTTTTATTTTTTATGAAAAGCATTATTAATAAAGTTAAAATATTTTTTGTGCTATTATTTTTATTTAGTTTCTAAAATTTTTATTCCTTCGGTATTTATTTTTGATGAAAATAAGGTGAAATCAATATTTTTATCGGCGTAGGCATTTTGTATTGCTTCTTTAACTTTTTTAGCTGTTTTTTTACCTTTGCATAAGGCAAAAATAGTAGGGCCTGAACCTGAAATTCCTGCACCTAAAGCACCCGCTTTTATGGCTTCATTTTTAACTAAATCGAAATGAGGAATTAAGTGTTTTCTAGCAGGTTCAACAATTACATCAGTTAATGAGTTGCTGATTAATTGATAATCATTAGAGTATAAACCACTTACTAATCCACCAACATTAGCCCATTGAGTAATGGCATTTTTTAACGATACGTTATCAGGTAAAACTTCACGAGCGTCTTTAGTTTTTACTTCAATTTGTGGATGTATGGCAACTAATTGTAATTCGCTTGGTACAGGTAATTTAATTATATCTAAAGGTTCATAACTTCGGATAAGTACAAAACCACCATAAACTGCTGCCGAAACATTATCAGCAATTGGAGTACCGCAAGCAGTTTCTTCACCTATCATTGAAAATTTTGTTAATTCTAATGTAGAAAAAGGTTTGTTAAGTAGTTCATTCACTCCAAAAGCTGCACCTGCTGAACTTGCTGCACTACTACCTAATCCACTTCCTGGAGAAAAACCTTTGTGCATTGTTATTTCAATACCAAAATCAACAGGATGTTTTTCTAGCATTGCCAAAGTAACAACTCCAGCAGCATTTTTAGTAGCATCAAAACTTAAACCATCAGCACCTGTAATTTCTGTAATTTTAACTCCTTTTTCTGTTGTTTTTGTAAACGTCATTTCATCACCCATTGTATCTACGGCTAATCCCATAGAGTCAAATCCGCAAGAAACATTAGCAACTGTTGCAGGAGCAAATATTTTTATATAATTCATCTTTTTTCTTTTTTATCCGAAGTGAATATTTTTAATATTTTAACTATTTCCGATGCGAATTACATCCGCAAAAATTCCTGAAGCAGTAACATCTGCACCAGCTCCAGCACCTTTTATTAATAAAGGATTTACAGGATATCTGTCTGTAAAAAATAACACAATATTATCACTTCCTTCTAAATTGTAAAAAGGATGGTCAGCAGGAATGTGTTGTAAACCTACTTTAGCTTTACCATTAGCAAATTCGGCAACATATTTTAAACGACAGTTTTTATCGTTAGCTTCTTTAAATATATTTTGAAAATGAGCCTCAAATTCTGTTAAACTAGCGTAAAAATCATCATTATTGGTTGTGTTTAAGCTTTTTTCAGGTAAGAAAGCATTATTATCAATATCAGATAATTCTAATTCATAACCACTTTCACGAGCTAATATTAATATTTTTCTGGCAACATCAACACCGCTTAAATCAATTTTAGGGTCTGGTTCTGTATATCCTTCTTTTTGAGCTTGAGCAACAACATCATGAAAAGTAGTATTTTCATTAAAGTTATTAAAAACAAAATTTAAACTCCCCGATAAAACTGCTTGTATTTTTTGAACTCTATCACCAGAAGCAATTAAGTTTTTAAGTGTATCAATAACTGGTAAACCAGCACCTACGTTTGTTTCAAATAAGAAAGGAGCGTTGTATTTTCTTGATACAGCTTTTAATGTTTTATAGTTTTCTAAGCTAGATGCACAGGCTATTTTATTACAAGTAACTACAGCAATACTATTGCGTAAGTATTGTTCGTATGTTTCAGATACTTTCTGATTAGCCGTATTATCTACAAAAACAGCGTTACGTAGATTGTAATTTTTTGTTTTATTGAAAAAATCATCTAAAGTAGCAGGTTCTCCGTTACTTAATGCATCTTTCCAATTATTTAAATCGATACCATTGGTATCAAAAGTCATTTTTTTAGAATTTGCAAGTCCAACAACACGAATACTCATTTTTAAATGTTCTTTTAAGTAGTCTTTTTGTTGATTTATTTGCGCTAAAAATCGCTCACCAACATTACCAACACCTGTAACAAATAAATTAAGTTGTTTTACTTTTTCTTCAAAAAATTGTTCGTGCAAGGTGTTTAATCCTTTTTTAGCATCTTTACTATCTATCACTGCTGATATATTTTTTTGAGAAGCACCTTGTGCAATAGCTCTAATATTTACATTGTTTTTTCCTAAGGCGCTAAACATTTGCCCACTTAAACCTTGATGATTTTTCATGTTATCACCAACTAAAGCTAAAATAGCTAAACCTTGTTCTACAATTACAGGTTTTATTTTTTGACGCTCTATTTCAGTTTCAAAAGCATCATTAATAGCTTTTTCGGCTTTTTTAGCATCTTCATCATAAATTCCAACACAAATAGAGTGCTCTGAAGAAGCTTGTGTAATTAATACTACACTAACATCTTTATTAGAAAGTGTTTCAAATAAACGTTTAGAAATACCAGATACACCAACCATTCCAGTACCTTCTAAAGTTAATAAAGTAATATCTTCTATATGTGTTATTCCTTTTACTAAATTAGTGCTTTTTACATTTTTAGCAATTAAAGTACCCACATTTGATGGTTCAAAAGTGTTCTTTATTACAATAGGAATTTCTTTTTCTAATACTGGTTGAATAGTAGGAGGATAAATAACTTTTGCTCCAAAATGTGAAAGTTCCATTGCTTCTTGATATGAAATTTCAGGAATAGGAAAAGCTTGTTTTACAACACTCGGATTTGCAGTAAACATTCCACTAACATCTGTCCAGATTTGTAATTCGTTTGCTTGTAAAGCAGCTGCATAAATAGCGGCAGTATAATCAGAACCTCCTCTACCTAATGTTGTTGGTAGTCCGTTTTCTGTTTTGGCTATAAAACCTGGTAAAACTGTTACTTGATATTTATTTTGATTAAAATAATCTTGACAGTTTTTATTGGTAACAGCAAAATTTACTTGTGCTTTATCAAAAACATTAGAAGTAATAATAAGTTCTCTACTATCTTTATAATTAGCATTTAAAGTGTTTTTAGTAACTTCAGAAATTATATAAGATGATAAACGTTCACCAAAACCACTAATTGTAGCCATTGTTTTTGGTGTAACTTCACTTAGTAAAAAACAACCTTCTAATAAAGTTTGTAATTGATTAAATAAGGTATTTACATGCTCCTGAACTTCAGATTGTGCATCTTTTTTAACTAAATCTGAAATTACTTCTGCATGATGTTGTGCTACTTCTTTAAAAAGAATGGTATAATTTACATCATTATTAGCTGCTTTATTTGCAGATGCTATTAATTTATTAGTTGTTTTGCCAAAAGCAGAAACAACAACAGCTATTTTTTCTTTAGCTGAAGCATTTGCTACTATTTTAACTACTTTACTTATTGTTTCACTATTAGCTACGGATGAACCTCCGAATTTTAAAACTTTCATCTTAAAAGGTATAAAAATTATTATAAAAATATAGGTTGTTATTTATCTGTTTTTCAATTTTGAAAAAATAAATAGGTACGAAAGTGATATGTATATAATTAACCCCTAAAGGGTAATAATGATAATAGAAATAATAATTGTAGAAATAATTAAGCCAACAGAATTTATCGTAGGAGCTACGATAGGTAAAGAAATGATATTTGTTCTGTTGTTTAACACTGTATCAAATGTAAACTTTTTTTTCAATAATCAGTGTTTTTTATTTAAAAAAAATCAATTTCATTTTAAATATACCCAATTATTATCTTCTTTACAGAAAGAAGAATTCTCTTTTATGCTATTTATTTTATCATTTTCTTTGAAAAATGCTTCAAACATTACATTTCCTGTAATTTCAGAAGCTGTACCTTTATTTGTATTGATAATTTCTAACTTTATCCATTCAACAGATTTTGTCCAAAGTAAAATTTCTTTATTTTCTTCTTTCGAAGGACGAGTGCTTGAATGATGGCTTTTATGTAAATAATCAATATTAGCTAACACAAAGGCACTGTAACGAGAGCGCATTAATTGTTCGGCTGTTATAACATTTTGAATGTTTTTATGTGCTATTTCACAACAATCAGCATAGTTTTTAGTAGGATTACAAGGGCATTTCATGTTTTATTAATTTAAGAGATTATTATTTGTATCAATTCTAAAACAACGTTCTTTTCCTAAAAATAGCGGGTTTCCATGTTTTTCAGACCAAAATCCATCTAAAATATCTTTAGAAATACATCTGTAAACCACAACTCCCTTATAAGTATTATTATCTTCTCCTTTATAATTAAAATTGATAACTAATATATTATCATTAAAAAAACCTGAACCAATTTGTTCTTGTTCATTATTGATTAACCATTTGGCAATTATTCGATTATTAATATCAAGTTTTAAAGAAAGTACTCCTTTATAAGAATGTTCTTCTGAATCTTGATTATTACCAATTATAGTATACTTACCAACTAAGTCTTGTATTATCATTATTGTATTATAAAGTGTAAAGTTACTATAGTTTATGTAACATACAAAAGTACGAACTAATTATATTATTTATTTAACAGGTGTAATTTTATATAAAAAAAGCTAATGTTATAATTGTTAATTTAAAGAATATAATGACTTAATTAACAATTCTATAACATTAAAATATCTTTTTGTAAAAGTTTTCTTAATATTTAAAAGTTTACAAATAGTAAAAATATAACGTGATTTGTATTAGATAATTTAACTATTGTAAAACTAAACAAATGAATAAATTTAAACTTTTATTAAGTACACTAGTAGTTCTTTTTATAAGTAATGCTATTTTTTCACAAGAAGCTAACGTTTCAGGAATTGTAACTGATGGTAATTTTCCGTTACCTGGAGCAAGTGTTTCGGTAGCAGAAACTACAAAAGGAGTTTATACAGATTTTGATGGAAATTTTGTGATAAATAAAATGAAAAATGGTACCATAAAATTAGAAATTTCTTATATCGGTTTTCAAACAAAAATAGTAGATGTTTCTATTGTTGGTAGTGCTAGTAAAAATATAGGTGTAGTAGCATTATTGCCTTCTGAAAATGCACTAGAAGAAGTTGTAATTAATGGAGGAGCAAGAAGAAATAGTGAAGCAAAAGCTTTGAGTATTCAAAAAAAATCAATGAGTATTATGAGTGTAATTGCTTCTGATGGTATTGGTAAATTACCAGACCGTAATGCAGCGGAAACTGTGCAACGTATTCAAGGATTATCTATTGAAAGAGACCAAGGTGAAGGACGTTTTGTATCGGTAAGAGGATTGCCTCCGTTTTGGACATCAACAACTATTAACGGAAATAGACTTCCAACAGCCGAAGAAGAAACGACTTCACGTGCAACAGCTTTTGATTTTTTTCCATCGGAATTAATTTCATACGTACAAGCTGCAAAAGCATACACACCTGATATGGAATCAGATGGTATTGGTGGCGGTGTAAATTTCATCACACAAACAGCTCCAACTAAAAAACTTTTAAATGTAAATATTGGTGGAGGTTTTAACGAAAAATCGGGTGAACCAATTTATAATGCTTCTTTAACTATTGGTAACAAAAGTAAAGACGGGAAATTCGGGTATATGGTTAATGGTTCTTATTGGAATAGAAGTTGGGGTACTGATAATTTTGAAGCACGTAGAAAAGGAGACGAAGGTGTTTTTAGAATGGAGTTAAGAGATTATAATGGAGTAAGAATTACCATGGGATTAAATGCAGCGATGGAATATAATTTTACACCTGCTCATAAAATGTACTTTAGAGGAGTTTATGGAACTTTATCTGATACCGAAGAACATTATAAGCATAGAATTCGTTTTGATAAATTCGATTCAGGAACAAGTACTACAAGAGTAGAATTACAAAATATACATAACGAATTAATTACAGAGCTTTTTGGAAAAGAAATAGGAGGAAGACATCTTGTTGAAAATGGAAAATTTGATTGGAGTATTGCTTCTTATGCTAATGAATTTAAATACGGAAATACGCCAACAGCACAAGATAAAAGTTATTTTGTTGTAAAGTTTAAACAAGATGGTGTTGATATCAATGCTGATTATTTAGATAACAGACCAAAAGATGCTGGTGGTGCTGGTGATGATAGAGCTTATTGGAAAGCAGATGGTGGAAAATTAGATTATAATAATACAGATGCTTTATTTGGATTTTTTAGCGATTCTAAATTTAAAATGGATGCAACTAAAATGAAGTTTTCAGATTTAGAATTATACAAAATATCAATAAAAGAAAGAGATAATATAGCAGCCTCATTAAATTATGAACATACGATTAACGATAACTTCAAAATTAAAGTAGGTACTAAATATAGAGATAAAGATCGTAGAGCAACTTTTGAAGATTTATACTACGGATGGAATGGTGCAGGAGAAACTCCAATGTTATCAGATTCTTCTCAGTATATTATTGAGCAACCAGGTCGTGCAGATTATTTAAATGAAATGGGTTCTAATATTCAATCAACTTTTGGACCTGTTTTATCTACCGAAGGAATGAATAATTTTTGGGCATCAAATAAAAATAACTTAAAAGTTTTAGAAGATGATTCTTCTGCTTTACAATATAATAGTGGATTAGGAAGAAATTTTGATGTAGATGAAACTCATTTATCATTTTATGGTATGGGAACTTTAAAAGCTTCTGAAAAGTGGACTATTTTAGGAGGATTAAGAGCTACAAAAACTGAAACAAAAGTATCAGGGTATGTTGTTGAAAATGATGCTTTGAAAAAATCAATAAAGACTAAAAAATATTGGGCGGTATTACCAATGTTACACGTTAAATATTCTCCTAAAAGAGATTTAAATATCCGTTTTGCAGCAACAAGAAGTTTTTCAAGACCTAATTTTGGTGATATTTCTCCATCAGGAACTTTTATTTCTTTTGATAATGAATTTAAAGGAGGTAATCCTGATTTAAATCCAACATTTTCATGGAATTTTGATTTATTAGGAGAATATTACTTTCAAAATGTAGGTGTTGTAAATGCAGGTGTTTTTTATAAATCGATTACAGATATTATTTATAATGATACTTATCAAGGAACTTATAACGGAAAAGAAGGTGTTGAATTTACGACCCCTGTAAACGGTGGAGGAGCATCATGGATTGGTGGTTTAGAATTAGGAATTAACAGACGTTTTGATTTCTTACCAGGATTTTTAAAATACTTTGGAACACAATTAAACGCTACGTTTATGGATTCTGAAATGACAAAAGCAAGTGGAAGAAAAGTAGGAATGGCTTATCAAGCAGGTAGTTTATTTAATGCACAGTTATTTTTTGAAAAAGGTGGATTTAATACTCGAGTAGCTTTTAATCATAAAGGTAAATACGCTATTGCTTACGGAGAAAGAGATATTGATGATGTGTATTACGGAAAATATAATACGTTAGATTTTTCAGCATCTTATCAAATAGGAAAAAAATGGACAATATATACCGATTTCAATAATATTTTAAATAATCCCCTTATATATCATTACGGTAAAAGCCAAGACCGCCCGAAACAAGTAGAATACTACGGTGTTAAAGGAAACATTGGTGTTAAATTCACTTTATAGTGGTTTTTAAATACAGTCATAAAGCCCTCAACAATTGAGGGCTAATGATGTTAAAAAAAAGAACTCATGCGTTTACGTTTTTTATTACAAGCTTCTATTGCTGCATTCGGTACTTATTTTTGTATGTATGCTTTTAGGAAACCTTTTACAGTAGCAACATTTGAAAACTTAGCTTTTTGGGGTGTTGATTATAAAATTTTATTAATTGTAGCTCAAGTGGTTGGTTATACATTATCGAAATTTGTTGGTATAAAAGTAATTTCAGAAATGAAATCATACAAAAGAATGCTTTATTTAGTTGGTTTTATTTTTTCAGCAGAATTAGCGTTGTTGGGTTTTGCTGTTATTCCAGCACCTTATAATATTCTCTTTTTATTTTTAAACGGATTACCATTAGGAATGATTTGGGGAATTGTATTTTCTTATCTAGAAGGACGAAAATCAACCGAATTATTAGGAGTAATTTTATCGTCTAGTTTTATAGTTTCTTCAGGAGCTGTTAAAACAATAGGTAAAATGGTATTAGATAAATTTCAGTTTGATGAATATTGGATGCCATTTATTACAGGGTTATTTTTTATACTTCCATTGCTGTTTTTTGCGTGGTTATTAGAAAAATTACCACCACCAACAACAGAAGATAAACTATTAAGAGCCGTAAGAAAGCCATTAAATAAACAAGAAAGAAAGCAGTTATTTAAAAAATACGCATTGCCTTTAACTTTTATCGTTTTCTTCTTTATGTTATTAACATCAATTAGAGATTTTAGAGACAATTTTGCCAGAGAAATATGGGATTCGTTAGGTTATACAGATGCTTCTATTTATAGTATTTCAGAAATCCCAATAGCAATTATTGTATTGGTTGTTTTAGGAATGATAGGTAGTATCACTAAAAATTATAAAGCCTTTATGTATTATCATTATGTGTTGATTATTGGGTGTATTTCAATTTTGGTATCAACATATTTATATCAACAACAAGTTATTACACCATTATTTTGGATGGTGGTTTCAGGAATAGGACTGTACAGTTGTTACGTGCCTTTTAACGGAATTTTCTTTGATAGAATGATTGCAACTTTTAAAATTAACGGAAACGTAGGTTTCTTAATTTACATTGCCGATGCCTTCGGATATTTAGGAAGCATTCTGATTCTTCTTTATAAGAATTTTGGAAAAGGAGATATTTCTTGGCTTTCATTTTTTACACAAGCACTATATTTTTTAGCATTTATAGGATTAGCCATAACAATTTATAGTTTTCAGTTTTTTAAGAATAAGTACAAAAAACCAGTACAATTAAAAGAATTAGCATATGAACAATAAGTATGATTTAATCGTTGTTGGAGGTGGAGTTTTAGGAACTTTTCACGCTTATCACGCAGCAAAAAAAGGATTATCAGTAGCAATTTTAGAAAGAGATACTAAGCCACAAGGAGCAACGGTTCGTAATTTCGGACAAGTAGTACCTTCGGGAATGAATCAAAAATGGCAAAATTATGGAAGAGAAAGTTTAGCTATTTATAAAGATATTCAAAGTCAGTTTGATGTTACAATTCGTCAAAATGGTACGGTTTATTTAGCTTCTAATGATGAAGAGGTTCAGTTAATTGAAGAATTACATCAAATTAATAAAAACAATAATTATACTTCAAATCTATTAACAAAGGCACAATGTTTAGATAAATATGCAGGATTACGTGCAGATTATTGTAAGGCAGGCTTGTTTTTTCCTGAAGAAGTAACAGTAGAGCCAAAAACGATGATTCATCGCTTGCATTCTTTTTTATCCGCAGAAAAAAATATTGATATTTATTATAATACTACTGTAATTAATACAGAAGAAATAAATAATGAAGTGATGGTAACATCTTCAATCTATGCGGTATTTAAAGCATCAAAAGTTATTATTTGTAATGGGGTAGATTTTAAAACGTTGTATCCATCAATTTATAATAACAGTGATTTGGTAGTTTCTAAATTACAAATGATGCAAACTAAGCCTCAAAAAAATTACACTTTAGATGGTTCTATTTTAACAGGTTCTACAATCCGAAGGTATGAGGCTTTTGAAGAATGTGTGTCTTGGAATCAAATTAAAGCAAAAGAAGATCCTGATAGTTTTCAGAAAAAATATGGTGTTCATATTTTATTTAAACAAGCTACGGATGGTTCGATAATTTTAGGAGATTCTCACGAATATGCAACTGCAAAAAATAGCGATGATTTAGGTTTTGACTTAAATGAGGATATTGACAATTTTATGATTGCAGAAGCTAAAAAAATAATAGACTTACCAACTTATGATATTCAATATAAATGGGCGGGTTTTTATAGTCAATGTAAAGAAAAAGATATTTTTGAATATGGAGTAAGTGATAATGTGCATGTTGTAACAGGTATCGGTGGAAAAGGAATGACAGGAAGTGCTGGGTTTTCAAAAGAAAATATCAATAAAATATTTAATAATTAATACATAATAATGATGATGATGAGCGAAACAAAGAGAAAAATAGAAATGGTTGTTTTTGATATGGCAGGAACAACAGTCGATGAGCAAAATGTAGTATATAAAACATTACATAAAGCAATACAAAATTTTAATGTTGAGGTTTCTTTAGAAACTGTTTTAGAATATGGAGCAGGTAAAGAAAAACATAAAGCAATTAAAGATGTTTTAATACATTTAAATTCTGATAAATTAAAAGATTCTCAAACTATTTTTGATAATTTTAAAAAATTATTAGCAGTGGCGTATGGCGTTTTAGAAGTAAAACCGATAAAAGGAGTTGAAAAGGTGTTGTTAAATTTACGATCGGAAGGAATTAAAGTTGTTTTAAACACAGGATATGATAGAAAAACAGCGACTTTATTATTAGATAAATTACAGTGGGATGAAAAAATACATTATGATGCGTTAATTACAGCAAGTGATGTTGTAAACGGTCGTCCACACCCAGATATGATATTTCAAGCTATGGAATTATTCGGAATTACTGATGCTTCAAAAGTGTTAAAAGCAGGTGATTCTGCTATTGATATTGAAGAAGGAAAAAATGCAGGTTGTGGAATTACAGTAGGTGTTTTATCGGGTGCACAAACAAAAGTACAATTAGAAAAAGAAAAACCAACGTATGTTTTAGAATCATTGGTAAATTTAAAAGATACTTTTAAAGTAATTTAATTAGCATCAATAAAAAAATACAGCACAAGCATTGTACAATCTTGTGCTGTATGATTAAAAGGTAGATGAGGTATTTTTCCGTTAAAATATAACGAATCACCTTTATTTACAATAATTTCATCTTCACCAATATAATATGTACAACTTCCGCTAATAATATATTTAAACTCCCAAGCATCAGTAACTACTTTCTCTCTTTTAGAGTTTGGGTTTATATTTAAAATAACAGCTTCAAAACCTATGGCAGATAAACTTTTACTAAAAATATAATTATAAGTAAAACCTTTAGCTTCAACTTCTTTTTCAATTAATTGTTGTTGTTCTTTTCTAATATGAATATAATTACTTGCTTGTGAATTTTCAATATCTTTAAAAAAAGCACTTGCATCAATTTTTAAGGCACTTATTAATTCTAATAAAACAGGTAATGATGGAATGGTTCTTCCGTTTTCTATTCTAGAAATTAAACCATTTGATACACCTGCATTTGAAGCAACTTCACTAATGGTTAATTTTTGTTCTTTTCGAATGATTTTGATACGTTTACCAATACCTATTAAAAAATTACTCATGCTTTTTTATTTGCTAAAATAACGTTTTTTGTTATTTTATAAAATCTATTTTTTTAGAAATAAAAAATGCTCTTATAAAAATTAGTCATTTGACTTTTTTTTGTATCTCATTTTACCAATTTCAATTTGAATAGCTGTTCTTGCTAAAACGGTAAAAATAAGTGCTCCCATTGCCCAAATACCTAAGGTAACACCAATTTCAATTCCAGTAGGTGTGTATTCTGCTATTTTACCGTAAGGACCTGGGATAAATCCAGGAACAATTAAACCAAAACCTTTTTCAATCCAAATGGCAATAAATAAAATACTACAAGCAAAAAACAGTACTTTAAAATTATTACGGAGTTTATGAAAAGTTAATAAAACGGTTGCTAAAACATTTAATGTAATAGCTGTCCAAATCCATGGTAATAAAGCTGTTTTTCCATCTAATCCGAAGAATAAATAATACGCACTTTCACTATGGTGTGTTGGTGCATAAAATTCTTTAAATAATTCAGAAACTAACATAATTAAGTTAATTTGAGCAGCAACAGTAACTACTAAAGCTAATTTTTTAATAGTTTTATCTTCAATTTTAAACTCGGTATAAGTTCTAATAATAGCTAATACTAAAATAATTAATGCAGGACCAGCAGCAAAAGCAGAGGCTAAAAATCGAGGTCCTAATAATGCGGTATTCCAAAAGGGTTTTGCTTGTAATCCTTGATATAAAAATGCGGTTACTAAGTGAATACCAACTGCCCAAAAAACAGAAAGTATTGCTCCAGGTAAATACACACTTTTCTTAGATTCTTTTCCTTGATAATGTCTGAATAAAATATAAAAAGGAATGCTAATATTTATAAATAAATAACCATTTAAAGCGATAACATCCCAAGTAAGCATTGAATTAGGGAAGTTAAAAACACCAATAATCGGCATCATATGCCATAAAACGGCAGGACCTCCCATATCGGCAACCACAAAAGCTAAACACATTATTAAGGCGGCAACGGCTAAGCCTTCTCCTATAAGTACGGCTTGTTTAAAATCGACATCTTTTAAAACATAGGTAGGCATTACTAGCATAACAGCAGCCGCAGCAACACCCACTAAAAAGGTAAAATTAGAAATATATAATCCCCAACTTACACGGTCTGTCATACCGGTAACACTCAATCCGTGTTCTATTTGAATCGAATAACAATACATTCCAATCAACATTATTAAGGTTAAAAAAGCCATCCATAAATGATACTTTTTAGAGCCATGAGTAATAATGTCGAGACTGTCTTTAATTAAACTTGTAAAAACTTTAAGTTTTCTCATTTTATTTTTTATTATAATGCTTATTATATCTATTATTTAGGGCGTTCCCCAAAAGGGTCGGGCTTTCCGTTAAATCTTTTTAAAATTTAATTTCTACTATATTAAGTACTTATTTTAATAAGTTTTGTTATATTAAAATAGTGTGCTTATTTATTAAAAAATTTTAAAAAGGATACCACTGCAATCCCTAACGCAAAAGAAGTTAATCCATAAAATACCAAAACTTAGGTTCTGTACCTAAATCTTCTTTTAATCGGAATACTTTCTTGTTTTCTAAAACCCAGCGAATAGTGCTTTCAGGGTCTAGTAAATTTCCAAAAATACGTGCGCCAGTAGGACAGGCCTCAACACAAGCAGGATTTTTACCAGCTCTAGAACGTTGCACACAGAAAGTACATTTTTCCATTACACCTTTTTTACGCATTCGATTTCCTAAATAATGCTGATTTTTATTCACTTCTTCTTCAGGAACTTCGGGTTTACTCCAATTAAAACGACGACCATCGTAAGGGCAAGCAGCCATACAGTATCTACAACCGACACACCAATCGTAATCAACAACAACAATTCCGTCTTCTTCTCGCCAAGTAGCTTGAACAGGGCAAACTTCTACACAAGGTGGATTATCACAATGAAAACATTGTGTTCCCATATAAAAATGTCCTTCCGCAGGCACTTCATGATAATAATTATCATCAGCTTCATGGAAATTAAAACCTTTTCCGTCTTTCATTTCATGAATACGGATATATTCCATTTGCGAATTTCTATCCTGATTATTTTCTTCAACACAAGCGCTTACACAATCCATATATCCCTGACATTTAGAAATATTGAAAGCATAACCAAATAATACATCTTCTTCGGCATTTTTTGATGACATACTCACGTTTTTACCTGTACGTAATTGATAAGAACGTACTAATCTATCAACAGTGGCACTTTTTTCTTTGTCATCCATCAATTTATAGTTTCCTTTAAATTGCTCTTCCCAGTCTATTTGTGCTTTTTCTTTTGATGCATCACTAGAAACAACACTTGTACAAGATGAAACTGCTCCAGCACCAATTAATAAACTAGCTGTTAGTTTTTTAAAGGCACTTCTCCGATCCATTTTTACATCAAAAACTTGCTCAAAACCATCTTTATGTCTTTCTTCACCAATAGAAGCATCTACAGCAGCTCTAAAAAACTCGTCGTTGCTTATTTTTTTTTCGGATACCTTTTTATTTTCTTCTTTTGAAGAATGAGAATTACATCCATCAGAAGTACTACTACAACCACATCCGCCACTTGAAGCCTTTTGTTTAGTTGTGTTGTTTAAATTCAACCTAAAATATTTACCAATTCCACTCATATATTCTTTTCTATAAAATCGTTAATATCAAAATCAAAAAAACTAATTGATATTAATGAAATGTTAGGTTATTTACGTTCTTTTTCTATTTGTGTATTAAATCTTGCAGGCCATTTTGTTTCAAAACCAGGCGAATGTGGATTATGACAATTTACACAAGTTTTTGATGCTCTTGGAGGCGCCCAGCTATCAATTCGTTTACCATGTGCGCCACCTGTCCAATCTTTGTATTGTTTTTGATGACATTGGCTACATAATTTATAACTGTTATTAAAATCAATAGCATGTCCTGTTATACTTTTAAGATTGTCCATATTGTTTCCATTATGGCAAGTTGTACAGCTCATTGTATTGGCATCTGCATGATTTAATTTAATATTCCAATGTGCTTTTTTTAGGTCTTTTTCTTGCATTTTATCCAAAGGTTTACTGTGGCATTCTGTACAAGCGTATGACTTTATAGCATTTTTTCTATCAGGAATAGAAAAGGTTATTCCATTTTCTGTTATTTCTACTAATTTTAAATTTGCAGTATATTTTTCTGATGAAATAGTTATCCCTTTATAGTGTTTACTTTTTGCTTCAATTTTATCGTTAACGCTATGATATTCATCTTCTTTATGTTTACAAGAAGTACTTATCAATAAAAAAACGATTCCTAAAAACCAAAGTTGTTTTATATAATTTTTGTGTATCATTATGTTTTATTTTCTGATAAAATCGTTAATTCTAGTAAGTTCTTTATTGTTTGGAACATGACATTGTCTGCAATTAACACGTTCAGGGTGTGAAACTCTAATCTCTTTAGGTGCACTAGGTCCTGCATGACATGCTAAACAATTTTCACGTAATTGTATTTGATGAGGTATTGCAGGCGGACTTGTTATTAAAGCATTATTATTTCCAACTTTAGGAGCATGTACTTTTGCGAAATTTCCATTTTTAAACAGTGTTTTTGATTTTTGAGCAACATGACACTGTTTACAATTTACCAATTCAGGATGTGGTGTAACAGGTGTATAAGCATTGAATTTATTTACAAATCCGCCATTTTCATGACATTTTAAACAAGTGTTATCACCTATGTTATTTTCATCCGTAGGATGTGGAATACTTGGTGGTGCTCCATGATAGGCTCTATTATTATAATATGATTTTAAATTTCTTTGATGTTTTTCATCAACAGGTATTTTAGAATAATCTAAAGCATGTTCTGACCGTTTAAAAACACCTGCTTCCGAAGGAATTATTTGAACTGATTTGCTTTCTTTGATAGGGATGTATGCTTTTTCTTGTCCTTGGTAATAACTATAATTCCAAATAACAATAAAAGCAATAAACAACATTACAAATAGCGATATGATACCTAATCGTTTTCTCATAATTTATGCTTTTTCTATTTTAACAGCACATTTTTTATAATCTGGTTCTTTAGAAATAGGGCAGAAGGCATCTAAAGTAACATCATTAATTAGCATGTTTTCATCAAAAAATGGTACAAAAACTTGTCCTTTTGTAGGTAATCCTCTTTCATTGATAGATGCAGGTAAAATACAAGAGCCTCTTTTTGAACTTACTTTAATTTTTTCACCATTTCTGATGCCGTATTTTTTAGCATCTTCAGGATGTAATTCAATGTAAGCGTGTGGCATTGCTTTGTGTAAAACAGGTATTCTTCGAGTCATAGAACCTGTGTGCCAATGTTCGATAACTCTACCTGTATTTAGCCAAAATGGATATGTTTCATCAGGCATTTCAGGAGCAGGTTCAAAAGGACGTTGCCATATAACTGCTTTTCCGTCAGGTTTTCCGTAGAAGTGAAAATCTTCTCCATTTTTACAAGCAGGGTCATATTTTGAATTGAATCTCCATTGTGTAGATTTTCCATCAACATAAGGCCAAATAGCCCCAGATTGTTTTTTTAAAACCTCTAAAGGTGCCATTCCGTGTTTTGCACCTTCATGAAATTTACGGTATTCATTATAAATTTCTTCGGCATGATTTTCTTTACTATAAGGAAATAAATCTCCGAATCCCATTCGTTTGGCTACTTCGATAAACATCCAAGCATCAGGCGTTGCATCACCAGGAGCTTCCACCATTTTGTTCCAATGTTGGGTTCTTCTTTCTGAATTACCATATAATCCGTCTTTTTCGATATGCCAAGCAGCTGGTAAAATAACATCAGCAACATCCGAAGTAGGTGTAGGGAATACATCAGAAACCACTACAAAACAAGATTCTTTTTCCATTGCAGGACGATAACGACTCGTTTTTGGTAATGATACTAACGGATTTACAGCTTGTGTCCAAATAAATTTAATATCGCCTCTGTCAACAGCTCTAAACATTTCTGTTGCGTGATATGTTGGTTTTGATGGAATTCTTTCAACAGGAACTTTCCAAATTTTAGCTGCTTTTGCTCTGTGTTTAGGATTCATTACAACTCCTTTTGGAAGTTTATGTGTAAATGTTCCTACTTCACGAGCAGTTCCACAAGCAGAAGGCTGACCTGTTAAAGAAAAAGGACTATTTCCTGGTTGTGAAATTTTACCAGTTAGTAAGTGAATGTTATAAATAATATTATTCATCCATGTACCTCTAGTATGTTGGTTAACTCCCATACACCAAAGTGACATTACTTTTTTATTTGGATTACCGTAAATAGCAGCTAGATACTTAATGTTTTTTACAGATACTTTGGTTAGTTTAGATACTTTTTCAGGTGTATAATCTTCTAAAAATGCTTTGTATTCTTCAAAATTTATTTTAGTAGGTTTGTCTTTAAATTTATATTTATCTTCTAAACCATATCCCATATTAGTAAGACCTTTACTAAAGCTACAGTGCTTTTCAACAAATGATTTATTTACCCAACCATTATTAATTATTTCGTAACAAATAGCATTACCAATAGCTAAATCTGTTTGAGGTTCAAAGAGAATCGATTTATTAGCAGCCATACTAGAGCGTGTTGTTCTGGTTGCTAGGTCAATAATTTTAGCACCTCTTTTATTTTTTTGAGACAACATTCTAGAAAATAAAACAGGATGCATTTCTGCCATGTTATTCCCCCAGGTAATATAGTAATCAGCATGATCTAAATCATCATAACATCCCATTGGTTCATCAGCTCCAAATGATGTTAAAAATCCAGCTACAGCACTAGCCATACATAAACGAGCGTTACAATCTAGATTATTTGTACCAATAGCACCTTTCATAAATTTAGAAGCTATATATCCTTCAGGAATAGTTGATTGACCAGATGTGTACATTGCTACCGAATCTTTACCATGTTTTTCAATGGTTTCTTTCATTTTATTGGCAACAATATCTAAGGCATCGCTTATAGGAGTCTTTACATATTTTCCATTTTTTTTGACCAAAGCATGTGTTAATCTATCATTAGATTGAATACACATTGTTTGATGATATCCTTTTACACAAAGTAATCCTTTATTTACTGTTGAGTTTGGATCTCCTTTTACAGCAATAGCTTTTCCATTTTCAACACCTACTAAAATACCACAACCTACACCGCAAAAACGACAAGGTCCTTTTTTCCAATCTAAATCTCCTTCAGGTATTCCAGCGAGTTGTTCATTTGCAAAAATAATTCCAGGAAACATTGTTGCTGCAGCTGCCATTGCTGCTGTGGCTGCCATTTTTTTTATAAAACTTCGTCTACTTGTTAAAGAGGCGCTCATAATGTTATTTATTTTATAGGTGTATTAAATCCAGAAACTAAGGCTAGTAATTTTAAGCTTTGTAAACTTTCTATAGATTCTTTTAATTTTTTATCATTAATGTCATTATCAGTATCTGTAATAACAATTAATATATTTTTATTTTCTGCCGTAATTATTTCACATTCATTAATGGTTTCTAGTTCTTTTTTTAGGTTTTCTTTTTCTCCTTCATAAGGATGTGCTAAATAACTTTTAATAGGCATAAAAATACTTGTTAAATTTTCTGCAAAGTAGAAACTCCTTGTTGAAATTTATATGATAATTATCAGTATTTCAGTAGATTGTGTTTGAGTATATTGAGTTTTATCAAGAAAAAATACTTTTTAAACTCTTATTTGTTAGTGCTTTACAAGTAATTTTGTAGCTGATTTAAGAGCCTGTAGTTGTTAAGAAAATAAGCAAAAGAAAAATAGTATGTATTTGTTCTAAATAGTGGTATCTAAACAATCAAATTAATATTATTTTTAATAACTGCATGTTATGTAGTTATTTAGATATTGTATAAAGGATAAAAAAGTCCTGTATGATATTTGTCATGTTTTTTCATGAGGTGATATTTTAATTTTGTGTAAAATTATAATTGTATAAAAACTATATTAAATGAAAATAAAATCGATAATTCTAGTATTATTTATATGTTCTATAATCATTTCATGTAAAGAAAAAAAAGAGATAGTAATTAAAGACACTCACAAAGATATTGTAACAAAAGTAAAAGGACAATCTGATGTTATTGATGAAGATTCTGCTCCAAACGCCTTGCAAGTAGCCTCTTCTTTAGATGATTTTAAAACATTAGTTGTTGCCATTAAAACAGCAGGATTAGAAAATTCATTAGTAAATGCAGGACCTTTAACTGTTTTTGCTCCTGTAAATACAGCTTTTGATAAATTACCTGAAGGAACAATAGCCTCGTTATTGAAGTCAGAAAACAAACCAAAATTAGCGTTCATTTTAAAAAATCATGTTGCACCCGCTAATTATACGATTAAAACATTAGATAAAAATGTGCGTAAAAATAGAAAATTATATATGGCATCAGGGAAGTATTTAGAGGTTACTAAAAAAAATGATGAATTATATGTGGGAGGAACTAAAATATTAAAATCGGTAAAAGTTAGTAATGGGTGGATACATGTTATTGGAGATGTATTAGTGCCAAGTGATAAATAAGAATAAATAGAAGTAACAAAAATCAGTTAAAAATGAACTTACAAAAAATATTATTAGTCGCATTAGTAACATTGTTTATTAGTTGTGGAGGAGAGGTGAGAAAAGATGCTAAACCTGTTGTTAAACAGGAAGTTAAAAAAGTACCTATTAAAGCAAAAAAGAAACAAGATGTAGGGATTGTCGATTTAAAAAATAAAGGTATCGGGCCAGTTAAATCGGTAACGTTAGCTGCCACAATCGATCAGGAAATGGCAGCAAAAGGAGCTAAGTTATTTAAAAATAAATGTTCGGCTTGTCATAGAACTAATAGGAAATTTATTGGGCCAAATCCAACAGGAATATTAAATAGACGTTCTCCAGAATGGGTGATGAATATGATTATGAATCCAGGAGAGATGGTTAAAAAAGACCCAATTGCTAAAGCGTTGTTAATGAAATTTAATGGTTCTCCAATGGCAAATCAAAATTTAACAGAAGCCGAAACAAGAGAAATTTTAGAGTTCTTTAGAACTTTAAAATAAATATAAAAATATCAAAATGAATATAAATATAAAAATTGTAACATTATTATTAGCAACTAGTTCTTTATTTGTAAGTTGTGGTAATAGAGGTAACAATAGTAATAAAAGTGCTTTGAATAGTAGCAAAGCTGAAAAAGTATATGTAGCTCCAGGAGAACATGATTCTCATTACGCTTTTATATCAGGAGGTTATAGTGGAAATTTAACGGTTTACGGTTTGCCTTCAGGACGAATGTTTAAAGAAATCCCTGTTTTTTCACAGTTTCCAACAACAGGTTACGGATATTCAGAAGAAACAAAACCAATGTTAAATACTTCTTTTGGGCAAATTCCTTGGGATGATTCTCATCATCCAGATATTTCTCAGACTAATGGAGAGTTAGATGGTCGTTGGATATTTATAAATGGTAACAATACGCCACGTATTGCTAGAATTAGCCTTACAACTTTTGAAACAGAAGAAATTATTGAAGTACCTAATAGTGCAGGAAATCATAGTTCTTCTTTTATCACTGAAAACACAGAATATGTAGTTGCAGGAACTCGTTTTTCTGTACCTGTGCCTCAAGCAGATGTTTCAATTGATAAATACAAAGGAAACTTTAAAGGTGCGTTATCTTTTATTAGTGTTGATAAAGAAACAGGTAGAATGGGTATCAAATTTCAGGTTTTAATGCCTGGTTTTAACTACGATTTATCGCATCCTGGTAGAGGGGAGTCTCACGGATGGTTTTTCTTTACAACCTATAATACTGAAGAAGCAAACTCATTGTTAGAGGTAAACGCATCACAAAATGATAAAGATTTTATTGCAGCTATCAACTGGAAAAAAATTGAAGAATATGTAAATAATGGTGGTGGTACAAAAATACCAGCAAATTATGCACATAATGTATATGACGAACATACACATACTGCTACTTCAACAATGAAAAAAGAAGTGTTAACGGTAAATCCGATGGATGTTCCTGGAGCTATTTACTTCTTACCAACACCAAAATCTCCTCATGGTTGTGATGTTGATCCTTCAGGTGAATATATTATTGGTAATGGTAAATTATCTGCTGATTTAACCGTGCATTCATTTTCTAAAATGTTAGCAGCTATTGAAAGTAAAAGTTTTGATGGCGATGCTTACGGAATCCCAATTTTAAATTATGAAGCTATCTTAGCTGGTTCTGTAAAATCAGGAGGATTAGGACCTTTACATACCGAATTTGATGGTTTAGGAAATGCTTATACAACCTTCTTTATTTCTTCAGAAGTTGTAAAATGGAAAATAGGAACCTGGGAAGTAATTGACAGAAAACCAACGTATTATTCCGTAGGGCATTTAACGATTCCGGGAGGGAATTCAAGAAAACCTTTCGGTAAATATATGTTTGCTATGAATAAAATAACAAAAGACCGTTACTTACCAACAGGTCCTGAATTAGAGCATTCGGCACAATTATATGATATTACAGGCGATAAAATGGAACTATTATTAGATTTTCCAACACACGGAGAACCTCATTACGCTGCGGCAATTCCTGCAAGTATTATTAAAAATAATTCTAAAAAATTCTATCGATTAGATGAAAATAAGCATCCGTATGCAATTTTATCACCCGCAGATGCAAAAGTAACACGAAAAGGAAATGAAGTTCATATTTCTATGTCTATGATTCGCTCACACTTTACGCCAGATAATATTGAAGGAATAAAAGTAGGCGATAAAGTATATTTTCATGTTACAAATCATGAACAAGATTTTGATGTACCTCATGGATTTGCAATGATTGGGGCTAATAATTCAGAGTTATTAATAATGCCAGGACAAACAAAAACCTTAATATGGGAGCCTAAAAAAGTAGGGGTTTGGCCTTTTTATTGTACTGATTTTTGTTCAGCATTGCATCAAGAAATGCAAGGTTATATTAGAGTGTCTCCTAAAAAATCAGCCATAAAATTATCCTGGTCTTTAGATGGAGAGTAATAGTTGATTTTTAGTTTATTGACTGCTTGACCTAATAGATTGATATTTAATTTGGTCAAGCAGTTTTTTTAAAACATATACAGATGAAAAAAGCAGGTATTATTATGAGTATCGGTGCTTTATTATTATTGAGCTTATTTAAATTTCCATTATGGAATATCATGCTCGGAGCGCCTCAATATCCAGATCCTTTAGGAATGAATATTTATATAGAAGGTATTAAAGGGGTTTCTGAATTTGATTTGACAAATATTGATGGATTGAATCATTATATAGGTATGAAAGTGATTCCAAAACCATCAGACATGTGGGAGTTCTCAGTTTTTCCAAAAGTCATTGCAGGAATGTCAATAGTGGGTATTTTAATCGGTTTATTTGGATATTTTGATAAAATTTCCTATAAATGGTTTTTAGGATGGTTTTCGGTAATGGCTTTTTTAGGACTTTTAGGGATGTATGATTTTAATCAATGGTTGATAGAGTATGGAAGTGATTTAGACCCGCATGCTATCATAAAAGTAGTAAATTCCGATGGTACACCGATGAGCTATAAACCGCCATTATTGGGGTATCAAAAATTATTGAATTTTGATGTAACTTCTTTACCACATACAGGAGGATATTTAATGTTTTTAGGAATGTTACTTACTGTTATTGCTTTTTTTGTAGGAAAAAAAGAAACTGAAAAAAATCAGTAAAAAAATAAATAAAATAGATGAAAAAACTAAGTGTAATTTTATTATTAATGCCTCTTTTTTTAGCGTGTTCTATAACTCCTTCAAAAATTGAATACGGAAAAGATGCTTGCCATTTTTGTAAAATGACAATTGTTGAAAAAACTCATGCTTCAGAAATAGTAACCAAAAAAGGGAAACCTTTTAAATATGACGCTATTGAGTGTTTATTAAACGATTTATCGAATCGTGATATTGCTAAAATTGAATTATTTTTAGTTACAGATTATTTAAATCCAACGGTTTTAATTGATGCAAAAAAAGCAACTTTTTTAATAAACGCTATGATTAAAAGTCCGATGGGTGCTAATTTATCGGCATTTTCAATAAAAAAACCGGCTGAAAAATTAGTAAAAGTTTCTGCGGATGAAATATTTAATTGGGAAGGGATTCAAAAAAAATTCCGTGCTAAAATATAAAATAGCCTATTTTTAATGATATAAGTTGCCTTTAAAATTAATTTTAAAGGCAACTTTTTAAAATAATATTTTAAAACAAAATGCTGAAAAAAACAGTTCAATTTTACATTATATTACTTTTTACTCTTAAAGCATATTCACAAAACATCGAAGTTTGTGCTTCTTGCAAAGTGAAAACCTTAACAGAAGCTGTCGTAAAAGCAAAACCTTATAGTAAAATAATTATACAAAAAGGAAGGTATTTAGAAAATAATATTTTAATAAATAAACCGCTAGAAATTATCGGTAAAAATAACCCGATTATTGATGGGCAATATAAAGAATATGTGCTTATTATTAAATCGGATAGTGTTACTGTTTCAGGATTAAACATTAAAAATCCAGGGAGAAGTTATACCAAAGATTACGCCGCCGTTTATATATCAACAAGTAATTATGTTACCTTTAAAAACAACACTTTAGAAAGTGTTTTTTTTGGCTTTTTAATTGAAAAATCTCGCTACGGAAAAATCATTAACAACCATGTTTCAAGCCAAGCTGTTGATCAGTCTGCTTCAGGAAATGGAATTCATTTATGGAACTGCTCGAACATGCTTATTGAAAAAAATGAAGCTCATAATTTGCGTGATGGTATTTATCTCGAATTTGTAAAACATAGCAAAGTGATTAACAATAAAAGTCATGATAATATGCGTTACGGGCTACACTTTATGTTTTCAAATAAAAATGAATATCATAATAATACCTTTACAAATAATGGAGCAGGAGTTGCAGTTATGTTTTCTAAATATATTAAAATGACAGGAAATACGTTTTCAAAAAACTGGGGGACAGCTTCTTATGGTTTGTTGCTGAAGGAAATTTATGATGCCGATATTGAAAACAATACCTTCAAGGAGAACACCATTGGAATAAACGTAGAGGGTTCTACTAGGATTAATTATCTTAAAAATAATTTTATAAGCAACGGTTGGTCGGTTAAAATTGCAGGGGCTTGTTACACGAATATTTTTAAAGATAATAATTTTTTAAACAATTCTTTCGATATTTCTTACAACAGTAAAATTAACGATAATAAATTTGATAATAATTATTGGAGTTCTTATACAGGCTATGATTTAGATAAAAATGGCATTGGAGACGTGCCATATCGCCCTGTAAAATTATTCTCTTATATTGTTAATAAAACACCTGAAACTATTATTTTAATGAGAAGTTTATTTGTTGATATTATTAATTTTTCAGAAAAAGTATCGCCAGTATTTACACCAAATAAATTGGTTGATAGTAATCCATTAATGAAGCCTTTTAAATGATTGAAATAAAAAATTTATATAAAAAATTTGGTAAAGTAGCCGTTTTAAAAGGCTTAGATTTAAGTATTAAATCTGGCGGTATTTTTGCGGTATTAGGACCTAACGGCTCAGGAAAAACTACTTTGATAAAAAGCATTTTAGGAATGGTAATTCCTAACGAAGGAGTAATTGAAATTGAAGGAGAAAATGCCTTAAAAAAACATGAATATCGAAATAATATCAATTATTTGCCACAAATTGCTAATTTTCCAAGTAATTTAACAGTGAATGAATTGCTTAAAATGGTTAAAAATTTACGACCTAAACTTGCAAAAGACCAAGATTTTATTGATTTATTTAGTTTAGCACCTTTTTTGGACAAAAAATTAGGGAATTTATCAGGAGGAACAAAACAGAAAGTAAATATTATTTTGACTTTTATGTTTGACAGCGATTTAATTATTTTAGACGAGCCAACCACAGGTTTAGATCCAATTTCTTTATTGAATTTAAAGAAGATAATTTTAGCGGAAAAACAAAAAGGTAAAACCATTTTAATAACCTCTCATATTATGAGTTTTGTGGAAGAAATGGCAGATGAAATAGTGTTTTTGTTAGACGGTAAAATTTATTTTAAAGGTACATTGTTAGCTATAAAAGAACAGACAAAACAAACAGATTTAGAACACGCAATTGCAGCGATTTTAATTAAAGAAAATGTTTAAAATATTAAAATACAGTTTTTTCGATTTAATGCGTAGCAGTTGGAGTTACGTATATTTTTTATTTTATTTAGCCCTTGGTTTTGTATTATTATTTTTAAATAATGATGTGTCAAAAGCGGTAATTACCTTAATGAATGTTATCGTGGTGCTTACGCCATTAATCGGAACAATTTTTGGAGTGATGTATTTTTATAATTCCCGAGAATTTACCGAATTACTGCTCGCACAGCCTTTAAAAAGGTCAACTATTTTTATGGGACAATATTTAGGAGTAGCAATTTCGTTATCATTAAGTTTAGTAATTGGCTTAGGAATTCCTTTTTTAGCCTACGGATTACTTCAATCTAATGATATTTTTAACTTTGGTTCGCTTATTGTTGTGGGGGCTTTTTTAACTTTTATTTTTGTGGCTTTAGCTTTTAATATTGCCTTGTCAAATGAAAATAAAATTAAAGGATTTGGCTACGCTATTTTGGTATGGTTATTTTTAGCGGTTATTTATGATGGTTTATTTTTAATTTCATTAGTACTAATGCAAGAATATCCGTTAGATAAATTTTCGTTGTTTGCTACGATGTTTAATCCTATAGATTTATCGCGAATTTTAATCTTATTAAAACTAGATATTTCAGCTTTGTTAGGCTATACAGGCGCAGTTTTTCAAAAATTTTTTGGTACAAGTTTTGGAATGATTATATCAACAATTGTTTTGTTTTTATGGACTTTTATACCTGTTTTTAGAATTATATCAAAAGCAAAAAAGAAAGATTTTTAGCTGTGTTTTGGATTTAAAAGATTCATTATTAAAAATATATAATATGATATTTGTCATGTAATAAGACAATCGGTACGAGTAGATTGCGTTTTTAAATTATAATTTATAAACTATGTTAAAAACACATTCATTTCATATTCCTGTTATGGGAATAGGATTTACCATAGATTCTCCATTAAAAGTTTCACGATTTGGAATCGATTCTGTTATTTCATTAGTCGACGATATTTTATTAGAAAAGATACGAAAAATGTATTCGTTGAAATTTAAAATTCCATACGATGAAATAACCGAAAAAATGGACGATTTTAGAGCTGAAAGAGTTACTTCTTACTTGAATTTAATCAAATCACTTTCAGAAGAAAAATTTGAAGAATTTAAGCAGAACATAACCCAAACAAAGCAAGATATTGTTGATTTTTTTGAAGATATTCCAGATTCATCATCATTAAAACAAGAATTTGTAAAGGTAACGAGCAGTAATTTTGATGTAAAAAAAGTTGCTGATTGGTTAAAAGAAAATTTATCAATGGGTCAGATTGATGTAAATATTATGACTAAAGTTGATAAAGATAATTATACTAAAACCGATAAATTAGCTATTGAATATAACGATGCACATGCCGCTTTAAGAGGTTTTGCAAATAGCGATGTTAATTCGTCAGTAGTATTTTCGGCAGGTATGAATCCTAGGTTATATGCTTATTTAGAGAATTTTAAAGGCTTTTATCCTGATAAAAATGGGCATATCAACAAGAAAATTATTTTAAAAGTAAGTGATTACCGTTCGGCATTAATCCAAGGGAAATTTTTAGCGAAAAAAGGAATTTGGGTATCGGAATATCGCATAGAATCTGGCTTAAATTGTGGGGGACATGCTTTCGCAACTGATGGGTATTTATTAGGACCTGTTTTAGAGGAATTTAAATTGAAAAGAGCAGAATTACAAGAGTCAATTCAAAGTTTACTTTTTTCTGCTTTAGATAAAAAAGAATATGTAGTTCCAGAAACCGATTTAACTTTTAAAATATCGGCACAAGGAGGCGTTGGTACTGCTGATGAACATCAATTTTTACTAGATCATTATCAAGTAGATTCTGTGGGGTGGGGAACGCCTTTTTTATTAGTTCCTGAAGCTACAACGGTCGATGAAAAAACATTAAATAAATTAATTAAAGCCAAAGAAAAGGATGTTTATTTGAGTGATATTTCACCATTAGGTGTGCCATTTTATAATTTAAAAGGAAATACAAAAGACTTAGAAAAGCAATCTTTTATTGATAAAGGACGACCTGGAAGTTCTTGCCCGAAAAAATTTATCGCTTTAAATAAAGAGTTTAATGAAAAAGGAGTTTGTACGGCTTCAAGGCAATTTCAGCATTTAAAAATAAAAGAATTAACGGCTCAAAACTTACCAAAAGAAGCTTACTATAAAGAATATTCTAAAATAATAGCCAAAAGCTGTACCTGTGTTGGCTTAGGAACTTCGGCTTTATTGGCGTACGGTTTAGATACCAAAACAGAAGGTGATGGTGTGTCGGTTTGTCCTAGCCCTAATATTGCTTATTTTTCTAAAAAGATGAGTTTAAAGGAAATTACAAAAACAATTTACGGACAATCGGCAAGTGTTACAAGCTTAGAAAGACCTAATTTATTTATCAAAGAATTGAATATTTATATTGATTATTTAAAAAATAAATTAGAAGAAACTACTGCAGAAGCTTCTCCGAAGGAAATTAAATATTTAAAAACTTTTGTTAAGAATTTAAAAGAAGGTTTGTTGTATTATAAAGACTTATTTAATAACGAATATCAAAGTGCTATGTTACATTGTCCAACTGTTTTAGCCGACTTAAAATTAAGTAACCAAAACATCAATAAAATAGCATTAGCTATTGAAATATTATAAAAATACTTAGAGCCTGTTTTAAAGAAATTTTAAACAGGCTCTAAATTAATTTAATGATTTATATCATGTTTTAACTTTTTGTAAAATGATAATTTTGCCCTTTAATAACAGATTATGACATTAAAGGAAAAAATTACAGCGCTTAAAAACAAAAAGAATGCCATTATATTAGCACATTATTATCAAGATACTGCTATTCAGGATGTTGCGGATTATGTAGGAGATAGCTTAGGTTTATCACAAAAAGCAGCAGAAACAACCGCAGATATAATTGTGTTCGCAGGTGTTCATTTTATGGCGGAAACTGCAAAAATTTTAAATCCAACGAAAAAAGTTGTTTTACCCGATTTAAATGCTGGATGTTCGTTAGCAGAATCTTGCCCTGCCGATTCCTTTGAGAAATTCGTTAAAAAACACCCGAATCATACCGTTATTACTTACGTAAATTGTAGTGCTGAGGTAAAGGCGCTTACCGATATTGTTTGTACCTCGTCTAATGCCTTGAAAATAGTAGAATCTATACCCGCTGAAACGCCAATTATTTTTGCTCCTGATAGAAATTTAGGAAATTATATTATGCAAGAAACAGGTAGAGAGATGCTACTTTGGGACGGAAGCTGTGTAGTTCATGAAGCTTTTTCTTTAGATAAATTAGCGGAGTTATGTCAAAAATATCCAGACTATAAAATTATTGCACACCCAGAATCGGAAGAGCATATTTTAAAAACAGCTACTTACGTTGGGTCTACTGCAGGAATGATAAATTATGTAAAAGAACATCCAACAGGGAAATTTATCGTAGCAACTGAAGTTGGTATTTTACATAAAATGAAGCAAGAAGTTCCAACGGCTGAATTAATTCCCGCTCCTGTAAAGGAAGATACGACTTGTGCTTGTAGCGAATGTGCTTATATGAAGGTAAATACTATGCAAAAATTATACAATTGTTTAGTAACAGAAAGCCCTACAATAGAAGTTAATAAAACAATCCGTGAGCGTGCTTTAATTCCTATTCAACGAATGCTTGATATATCAAAATAAATGATTCAAACAAATTATTTAGTCATAGGTTCAGGGGTTGCAGGATTAACTTTTGCGGTAAAAATGGCAGAGAAATTTGCTGATAAAACCATTACCATAATTACAAAAGGAAACGAAGATGAATCGAATACAAAATATGCCCAAGGAGGCGTGGCAGTTGTTTTAGATAAAGATGAAGATTCTTTTCAAAAACATATTGCCGATACTTTAATTGCCGGTGCAGGGCTTTGCGATAAAAAAGTCGTTGAAATGGTGGTTAAACAAGGTCCTAAACGGTTTAAAGAATTAGTGCTTTGGGGGGCTAATTTTGATACTGATAGTACAGGCGCTTTTGATTTAGCAAAAGAAGGTGGACATTCAGAATATCGGGTTGTTCATCACAAAGATATTACAGGATATGAGGTAGAAAGAGCTTTGTTAAAACGTGTGCATCAGTTAAAAAATGTAACAGTATTACCACATTATTTTGCGATAGATTTAATTACAAACCATCAGTTAAAAATAGCAAAACCTTCCGCTAAGTCATCAAAAAATACCACAGAAAAAGTTATAGAATCATCAACGGATTTAACTTGTTTTGGGGCCTATGTATTGAATGAAAAAACTTCCGAAATTTTTACCATAAAAGCCGATAATACGTTGTTGGCTTCGGGTGGTGTAGGAAGTGTTTATGGGCATACCACTAATCCTGTAATTGCTACAGGCGATGGTATTGCGATGGCATATCGTGCAAAAGCTACTATTTTAGATATGGAGTTTGTACAATTTCATCCTACAGTTTTATATCAAAAAGAACAAAGTTCTTCTTTTTTAATTTCAGAAGCTGTAAGAGGTTTTGGAGCTTATTTACGTGATAAAAAAGGAAATCGTTTTATGCTTACTTATGATAAACGAGCAGAATTAGCTTCTCGTGATATTGTATCGCAGTGTATTTATAAAGAGTTGAAAAAATCAGGAGATACACATGTTTATTTAGATTGCACACATTTAGATATCGAAAATTTTAAAAATCATTTCCCTACTATTTATCAAAAATGTAAATCGTTATATATTGACATTGCTAAAGATTGGATTCCTGTAGTTCCTGCATCGCATTATATGTGTGGTGGGGTTGTTGTTGATAAAAATGGGAAAACAGCTATTAAAAACTTGTTTTCTTGTGGAGAAACATCAAGAACTGGTTTACATGGTGCTAATAGATTAGCCTCTAATTCATTATTAGAAGCCTTGGTGTATGCTGATAATATTTATAAATATTTAGCTGAAAATAATCTAGAAGATGATAAATCGAATCAAGAAAATACTATTCCTCAATGGAAATCTAAAAAAATAGTGTTTTCAGATAATGAGGCTTTAATTAAAGAATATGTAGAAGAATTACAGCAATTAATGCGTAATAATGCGGGAATTGTTAGAAGTAATGAAGGTTTAGAAAATGCTAAAATTAAATTAGCATCTTTATATAATAAAGTTGAAACATTATATAAAAATTCAAAAATAAGTGTTCCACTTTGTGAATTAAGGAATATGGTTAATGTTGCACATTTAATTATTAGTCAATCGGCAGCACAATCAGAAAATAAAGGCGGTCATTATAATATTGATTATATTTTAGAACCTGTTTAAAAACCAAATTTAGGTTGACGGATGAGATTTTCTGTTTTCTTGTTATAAAACTTTTTTTGATAAAACTTAAACAGGCGCTAAGTTAAATATTAGACCTCACAGCTTTTAAAAACCTGTGAGGTCTGTTTATTTTTGAGAGAATATTTTAACAGCTTGTTTCTTTTTAAATTGTTGGCTGAAAATTATTGCTATTGCAACTAAAAAAAGTAGGCTAACTGCGACTAAATATTCAGAGTAATAATTTATTAAATCAAGATTTAACCAAACAATAATTCCTTTGTAAAAAATTACAATTTCGGTTAATAAAAAGCCTATTATGTAAAAGAGTAGGCTTTTTTTTGATAGCCGTATCAATTGAAATTGCTGTAAAAAAACAAGCAATGAAATACTTACAATTCCTAAAAAATTAAAATGTAAATAGCCGATTATAAAATCGATATTTGAAAAAATAATAGCTGAAAAATAAGGAAATGTTCCTGTAAATTGAAAAATTAATTTTAGCATAAAAAGTAGGTAAACAATCTTTAATCCTTTAAAAATAATTCCTGAAAAAATGTTTTTTATCTTTTGAGAATCAGCAAGTAAATGTTTGCTTAAAATATAAAAAGCAATTCCTTGTAATAAAGCACCAAAACTAGCAATTAAATAGAGTGTAAAACTTGGTTTGTTCCATAACAAGGAAATTGTGAAGGTTAGTACAACGCCTATGTTTAGCATCCAAAAAAAGCGTTTAAATATCTTTTTAGGAAGAATAATATTATGTTGTTCTAAAAGATAAAAAAACACGCCGAAAAGTGCTAAAATAAACCAGCCGTTGTATTGAAAATGAAGGTAAAAATAAATGGCATTTCGGTATAAACTTGAGCTACTTCCTGCTGTTTTTATAATAATTCCTAAAGCCCAAGGTCCTAAGCTTGAAATAATCATAAACCATAAGGCTATGCGAATACATTTGTATGAATTTGTTTGTTTTTGTAAGGTTGAACTGTGTTTAAAAAAGAGATATCCGAAGAAATAAGAAGCTATTAAAAACAGGGTGGAAAATACAATCGAAAAAAATGCGTAGCCTGTAAATGGAAAGCTAATCAGCATGCCAATAATGGTTATTTGGGTTGCCCAAAATAATTGCTTGTAACTAGTGTGAAGTGTTTTTTTATCTAAATACAATTTAAAAATAAGCGTAGTTAAAGCAGTATAAACCCAACCTAGCAAAGCAACATGTGAATGTGCATGTACCATAAAACGATAATTTATTGGTAGGTCAATTACTGCAAAAACACGAAGTAAAACACCTAAAAAAGCAATTAAAATAAAATATCCTATGGCTACTTTACTGTGTTTTTGTAATAAATTAAAAGAAGTGTTTAACGAAGTTTTCATACAGATAAAAGTACGTAAAAAGTACGTAAAAATAGTTGAAAAATCATTTGAAAATAGAAGAGAATAAAAGGAGAATATTGTAAAATGAAGAATATCCGAAGAAAAAACAACGCATTTATTCGTTAAAATAAATACGTTGCTAAGTGTATTGAAAAAGGTTGTTTTTATATTATTTAGAGGTGAATAAAGTTGGTTTAATAGTAACCATTAACCAAGCCCAGTTATTAGTATTGTTGTCAGATGTTCCTTTTAAAACTTCCATTCCTTCTGAAGCAAACATTTGAGAATATCCTGCTTTAAAACCGATTTGTTTTGTGAATTTATATCCATAAACAAGGTCAATTTCTGTACCTAATTGCTTAGAAACATTTGCATTAATATCTGCTGCTGCTGAAAAATTATGAATAAATGCCGTTAAGCCTGATTTTTCATTTAATTTGAAATTAGCTTTAGCATAAATATCTAATAAACCAACATTATTTGCGTGGTTTCCTACGTAGAAATAATCCATAAATCCATTAAATTTATGATTTGTTCCATATAAAGGTGTAAAAGCATTGTTATCACCAGCATTAGAATCGTAATCATTACCACTTTGTAATTCAATTCCTAGCCCTAATTTTGTTTTGGTTGAAACTTTATAATTACCTTCTAAACCTACTAAATAAGCACTTAAATCTCTGTTCATTTTATCAGTACCAAATTGATAATATAAATTAGCAGCTACTTGTAAATTATTTTGTTTGCTTTTTAAATGCGTACCAACAGTTTGGCTATATTTTAATCCATTATTAGTATTTGAACCGTTATTTAAAAACAAGAAACTTGCTGATAAATTACTCCAATCTTTATGTAACCAAGCATATTGCATTGCTTTATAGGTTTTTGGAGTTGTTAAATTTGTTCCTGTTAAGTTTTCTTTTGATTGATTAAAAGCCAAACCTAAATCTAACTTAATTCCGTCTCTTTTATATTTAAAGATAGCTACATCATGGCTACGAGCTTGTTGTGCCCAACCTACGTTACCAAAAATTCTACTATCGTCATAAATAATTTCTTGACGACCTAATTTTAATGAGTAATTAGGGTCTAACAAGACTTCTGCCCAAGCTTGATGTAAGCTTAATCCGTTGGCATCGGTAGTGTTTAATTGAGGTACATCTCCCCAAACTCTAATATCTTGTACGCTTACATAAAAATTTAATTTTTCAATAGATTGTGAAAAATTTAAACGTGTTCTCTGCGAAGTAAATAAACCAGCATTTTGGTTATCTTTAATTAAAGTTTTAACACCATGTCGGTATTCTGAACGTGTACGAAGTTCAGCATCTACTTTTAACTGTCCGTAAGATATTGTTGTAATAAGAATTAATAATGTACTAAAAAGTTTACTTGTTTTCATAATTGTTTATTTCTACAGCAAAGTACAGTAGAAAATAGTTTATTAAAAATGATAAAAGTCATAGTATGTAAATAGTGTTTGTTAGTAAGAATTACAGTTTATCGACACTTATTGTTTACATAACGATATATTAAGTAAATTAAACTTGTTTAATATGAAATGTAAATCACTATTCTATAATTTAGAACTAAATTTTATTAAATATTAGATGAAAAAGATAATGAACGTTTTACTGATTGAAGATAATATTATTGAAATAATGAAAATGAAACGTACTGTTTCATTTTTAGAATTAGAACATAATATTACAGAAGCAAAAGATGCAGAAATAGCACTTAAAATTTTAGAAAAAAAAAGTGATTTACCTGATTTAATTTTACTAGATTTAAACATGCCAAAAATTAGTGGCATTGAATTTTTATCAATGATAAAAAATGACGCAGATTTAAAACATATACCAACGGTTATTTTAACAACTTCGGATAACCAAAAAGATTTAGAAGAGTGTTATAAAATAGGGGTTTCTGGATATATTTTAAAACCCTTAAAATATGAAGATTATGTCGCTAAAATTGATGTTGTTTTATCTTATTGGAGTATAAATGAATTGAAAAAGTATTAAAAAAATATGAAAGGAATCGTTTTTACAGAATTTTTAGATTTAGTAGAAGAAAAATTTGGGTTAGAGGTTGTCGATAAAATTATATCACAATCAACTTTAGCATCCCAAGGAATATATACAGCAATAGGAACGTATAGTTTTTCTGAAATGTTACAGTTATTACAACATTTAAGTAAACATAGTGGAATTTCTATAGATGATTTATTATTGATATACGCAGAACATTTTTTTAGCGTTATTGAAAATAGTTATCCAGGACTTTTAGCAACATACAAAGAACCTATCGAAATGTTGGCTTCTATTGAAAACCATATTCACGTAGAGGTACAAAAAATATATCCTGATGCCGAATTACCAACCTTTATTGTAGAAGAAAGAACAAAAAACTCCTTAGTTATGATTTATAAATCAAGTAGGGCAATGCACCATTTTGGACTAGGATTAATGAATAAAACATTTGAACATTTTAATACAAGTGCAACAATTTTTTTAGAAAAAATAAAAGAAGATGGTACGGAAGTTAAATTTATTATTCATAAAAATTAATGAGTAATCATCGAATAAATATATTAGAACGAGCTTTAAAAAGACAGAAAGAAGCAAGGAAAATAGCCGAAAAAATATTAGAAGATAAATCAAGAGAATTATATCTAATAACCGAAGAATTAAAAGCTACAAACATAAAACTAGAAGAGTCATTAACACAAAAATCATCGCAATTAAAAGGTGTTTTTGATAATATTAATGATTCTTATTTAATAATGAATTTATCGGGAGATGTTCTTAAAATGAACGATACCGCAATTGCTCTTTTTGGTTACGATATTTCGAAAGAAAAATTAAATGTAAAAAAATTAATATACCCTGAAGATGCTAACTATGCTTTTGAATCGTTTTATAAATTGTACCATACAGGTTCTTTTTCAAATTATATAGCTAGAGTTTTAACAAAAAAAAATGAAATTAAATGGGTTCAAATAAACGCAAGTTTAATTTACGATAAAAATAATAAAAAAATTGCAGCCCAAGGAATTATTAGAGATATAACAGCAACAAAACGAAGAGCAAAATTTATAGCCGAACAAAAAAAAGAATTAGATGTTATTGTTGAAAATTCTTCATTAGGAATTGCTCTGATACAGCAAGATAGTTTTCTGAAAACCAACAAAATGTTTCAAGAACTTTTAGGATATTCAGTCGATGAATTTTCTGAATTAACAATTAAAGACATTTTTTTTGAAGGAGATTATGCTTTTTCTAAAGAATATTTAGATAAAATGAATAGTGGTGTTATTGATAATTTTGTGTTAGATAAAAAATACAAAAGAAAAAATGGCTCTGTTTTATGGGTAAAAGCAAATGTAAATGCTGTAAGAGATTCGTTTGGAACTCTAAAATACCAAGTAGTACTTGTTGAAGATGTTACCTTAAAAAGAGAAAGAACATTGATTATTGATATGATTAATGACTTAGCTAAATCGATTTTAGGAAAAGATAATATATATGAAATAGCCTGGGAAGTAACTCAAAAAATAGCAACTTATTTAGATACGGAAGATTGTGTTATTTTTTTAGTAAATCATAAAAAGAATACGCTAGAACAGGTTGCCTCACATCATTTGAAGCTTGATAAGAAAAATATCAAAAAAAATAGCTTAGAAATAGGTAAAGGAATTGCTGGGAATGTTGCCAAAACAGGTAAAGCAGAAATAATAAAAGACACCTCTAAAGATACTAGATATGTTATAGAGGGTGAACGTCGGTTTTCTGAAATATCAGTACCTATAATAAGTGAGGGGAAAGTAATCGGTGTTATCGATTCAGAACACACAGATAAAAATCATTACACCAAAGAGCATTTACATGTTTTAGAAAATATAGCTAGTTTAGTATCTATGCAATTAAAAAGTGCTATAAATAGAAGACAGCGTGAGAAAGCAGAAATAGAAAACTTAAAACTTTTAAGTCAGTTAGAAAAAAGTAATAATGAGTTAAACGAGTACGCACATATTGTTTCTCACGATTTAAAATCGCCATTAAGAAGTATTGAAGCCTTAGTCTCGTGGATAAAAATAGACAACAAAGGAAGTTTTGATACCGCTACTTTAGCAAATTTTAAATTAATTGAAACTACTTTACAAACCATGGAAAATTTGATTTCTAATATTTTAGAGTATTCAAGTGCAGGTACAGAAATAACTGAAAAAAAACAGGTAGATTTAAATTTGATTATAGATACTTTAAGAAATTTGTTATTTATTCCAAGTCATATTATGATTAAAGTACCACGAAAACTACCTGTAGTTAATGGTGATGTGACTAAATTTCAGCAACTTTTTCAGAATTTAATTAGTAACGCTGTTAAATTTAACGATAAAGAAAAAGGATTGATTGAAATAGAATTTATAGAACAAACCTCATTTTATCAATTTTCGGTAAAAGATAATGGTATCGGAATTGATAAAAAATACCATGATAAAATTTTTAAAATTTTTCAATCTCTAAATAAAAGAGAAGATTCTACAGGTATTGGGTTATCTATTGTTAAAAAAATTATACAATTATATGAAGGAACTATTTGGTTAGAAAGCGAATCAGATGTAGGAACTACATTTTATTTTACAATTAAAAAATGATTATGGAAACACCTAATTTAGAGTATATTGACAAATTATCAAGAGGAGATGAATCTATTCGGAAAATACTTATAGATGTAATAAAAGAAGAGTTTCCTACTGAGAAAATAGCCTATTATAGTAGTCTAAAAAATAAAGAGTACAAAAAAATTGAACAGAATGTACATAAAATCAAACATAAAATTAGTATTTTAGGTCTTGAAAAAAGTTATAAAATAGCTAACGAATTTGAACATAATCTAAGAGAGCTTAAATTAGATAAAGTGGAAGATTTTGAGAAAATTTTAATAGTTATTTCAAATTATGTGAAAACTATTTAAAATTATGAATTGTATAATTGTTGATGATGAAAAAATGGCAAGAGTAGTACTTAATACACTCTGTAATCAAATAAAAAATTTAAATGTCGTAAGTGAATTTTCAAATGCTATTCAGGCTATAAAATTTTTAAATTCTAATGAAGTTGACCTTATTTTTTCAGATATTCATATGCCTGATTTTAATGGTTTAGATTTTATAAAAACGCTTAAAAATCCGCCAAAAATAATTCTAACATCTTCCGATCCTAATTTTGCTATTGAAGCTTTTGAATACGACTTTATTGTTGATTATTTATTAAAACCTATTGAGTTGTCTAGGTTTGAAAAAGCAATTATTAAAGCTCAAAATTATCAACTAAAAACCGATTCAAAGGAGGTGAAATCAGCCGTAGGTTACAGCAATGATTTTTATATTAATATTGATAGACGACTTATTAAAATTGATTTACCAAGTATTTATTTGGTAGAAGCAAAAGGTGATTATATCAATATAAAAACAGATACTAAAAATTATTTAGTGCATTCTACATTAAAAAAAATAGAAGAAAAACTTCCTGATTCGTTATTTTTAAAAATACATCGTTCTTACATTATAAACCTCAAAAAAATTATTGATATTGAAGATAATAGCGTATTAATAAAAAGAGATGTAATTCCTGTTAGTAGATCAAAAAGACCAGAATTAATGAAGCGCTTAAATTTATTGTAAAAAGAGAACTTATCTAACGAAAATTACATTTCAACTACGCTAAGTTTGATTACAGCTAGTTTTTTGAAAGGAATAAAAAGAGGTTTGTATTTTAGGTTTGAACACATACCTACTATTATGACAAAAAAAAATACTTTTTCAAAAAAAATACTAGCCATCTTTTTTGTGTTATATAGTTTTACTATTGCTGCGCAAAATATACCTTTTAATTGTACTTATGACGCTTATTTATTTCAATATAATGATGTTTATTCTATTGATTTAGCATCAGGGAATTCTTATTTAGTTGCAACGGATGTTACTCCAGGAAGTATAAATGCAGCAGCTTATAATCCTACGGATGGATATATTTGGGGGTCATTAAGCACACCATCAAAAACAATTGTACGAATTGGAAAAAATTTTTCAACCACTACTTTTTATGTCGATGAATTACCTAGCAGTGGAAGATATATTGGGGATATAAATACCAATGGTGTTTATTATCTTAAAGGCGGAGGTTCAACTTATTATAAAATAGATGTTGATCCTAACTCACCAACATATACGGAGCATTTAGCTACCGCAAATTTATCTCAAAATATAAGCATTCATGATTGGGCTTTTAATGCTGTTGACGGCAATTTATATGCTGTGGAAAAAAACACCAATATTTTATATAGAATAGACCCTAGTAATGGAATTGTAAATTCATTAGGCGAAGTTCCAATTTTATCAGGATTAAATTATACCTATGGTGCTGTATATTTTGATGCTTCAGGACGATTTTATGTGTCCGCAAATCAAACAGGGACTATATATGTTATTCAAAGTGTGCAAGATTTAACAGGTATAAATACTATAGATTCTAATTTATTTGCATTCGGTCCTTCAAGCGCAAGTAATGATGGTGCACGTTGCCCAACAGCGCCTGTGTTACAAGAAATTTGTGACAATGGAATAGATGATGATGGAGATGGTTTGATTGACTGTCAAGATCCTTCTTGTTCAGGATATGGAGAATGCGACGTTATTTTACCACCAACATCAGGAGGAAATGCAGGAGGTTTAGAAAGTAATAATAGATTATCAGAACAAATAAATAAACGAAATTATAATCGTACTAAAGGAAATTATAAATTTGATAAAAAAAAGGCTGCAAGAGTTATAAAATCTAAAAATTATAGAAAAAGAACAAGTGCTGTTTTTAATTTAAATAATTTTATTCCTTTAAATATTATTAATGAAGATGAAGTTATAGAATCTTCACCTACCGATTTAATTTCAATTACAAACGCTACAGAAATTTATGCGGTAGATTATATGAAAAGTGGTGTTTCAGTAGCTTCAGTTTTAGCATTGAAAACAGAAAATGGTGTATATGAACATACAAAATATATTTGTGATCGTTTACTAGGCGCTGAATTAATTTCGGTATCTACCATAGATATTAATGGTCAGCAATTTATTAAATCATTGATTAGAAATACCGATAATACAGTTGAGTTTGTATTAAGTCTTTCGGCTAAAACAGTAAATAATAATGCTAATTTTGAAATAGAAAGTCATTGGAATTTAGATAAATATCAAAGTGATGTTCCTTTTTATAATTTTCAAATATGGTCTAATTCTTTAGATGATTTATATATTTTAGCTAAAGAAGTTATTGATTTATTGGCTATCGAAAAACCTATTTTATCATATAAAATATCGCCACCACCAACTGTATTTGTTCGAAAAGGGAAATATATTAATGGGTCGTTAGATTTAGAAATTATAAATACTAACGCAAGTGAAAATATTGATTTTGATGCAGGCTTTAGAATCACAGAAACAAGTGATTTAAATAAAACAAATAAGAGAATATTTTTAGAAAAAAATTATATAACAAATACACAAATAGCAACAGGAAATTTATTTGATATCGGTTTTAGAATTGGAGATGGAGTTAATACACCAGATGATATTTTTATGTCTGACGGACCTTGGGGAATTGATGATTCTCAACCAAATACAAAAGTGATTGATTATACTGTTTCAGCAAATACTCTTGATTTTGAAAATACCGATTTCCCAATAGAACGAAATGTCGCTTTAGAAGTAACAACAGACACTTATTTTGCAGTACACAGAGCTTTAACACCACGTTTTAAACCTGTAAATTTAGCTAATTATAATAGTTTTAATTTAACAGCAAAGGGGACAGGAAATGTTGAGGTTACATTTATAAAACAAAGTATTGCTAGTTGGGAAGAACAATTTAAAGCAACAATTTCTGTAACAGAAAATTTTGAAGATTATGTGATATATTTTTCAGATTTTAAATCAACTAATGGAACAGAACTTATTCTAAATGATATAACAACTATCGTATTTACTATGTTATCTGAACAAGGAACAATGGTTACAAAAAAAATTAATTTAGAAAATATCCGATTTTCGACAAGTAATAAAATTGTAATACCTGAATCAATTACAGAAGGAAATTCTTTGAAAGCTGTTCCAAATCCGTTGGAAAAAATATCTGAAATTTATTTTAATACCAATCAGATAGCAACCGTACGGCTAGTTATTTACAATCAATTAGGAAGAGTAGTAAAAGAAATTCCTTACACAACAATAGTTGGTGAAAATAAGATAACACTTAAAAAAGAACGCTTAAGTACTGGTTTGTATTTTTGTAAAATTATAGGGGCGTCAGAAGATCATAAAGTTGTAAAGTTAATAATCAATTAAAAAATTAATAATAAATGCTATTTTTTTAAGTGAAAGAGTAAAAGAATTTTTCTTTTACTCTTTTTTTTTAAATACAGGTTTTTTTAAGAGATACCATTTAAAGCGTAAACCAATTTCGGTAAAAGTAAAATCTGAAGCACCTGTAGCTGTTGTTGCAGATGCTATATTACTTTGAGTTCCATATAGATTTAATAAACTGCGTTCTGAAAATTTGTATCCTAATTTAGCTTGAATTCTATAAGTGCTTTGTTTTTTATTATTTTCAATAAACTGAAATCCTGTTGCAGCAGTTAGTTCATAAAACCATTCTTTCTTTTTAGCTATATTTTCATCTTTTATAATATTGATAAAAATCTCACCAGCACTAAACTTACTAGGACTAAAATAAATAGTAGGAACTTGATTTTTAAAAGATATATTCTGATAATTGATACCAGCCTTTAAAGATGGTTTTTTAAATATATTATAATAAAGTGACGTGAATAATAAATTTCGTGTATTTTCATCACTTTGAGAGGTGTAGTAAAGCTGTGTGTACCAACCGAGTTTAAAATTGGTATTTAAACTATAGTTTATTAAAAAATTATTCTGAACAATTTCTTTATCTAATAAATCGGCATTAAAGTTTTGAATTTCTCTTTTATAGCCTAATTCTAAATTTTGAAGTTTAAAAGGTTTTATTTTTAAAGATAAATCAGCTAATAATTGACTGAATTTATTTGTATCAGTATCAGAAGCACTAACTCCTAAAGTTCCTTTAAAGGTTACATTATTTAATAATTGATAAGATATTCCTGCTGAAAAATTATTAGAAATACCACTAACTTTAGTTACAGTATTACTTGTTGTTCTATAGCTGTAATTACCAAATAATTTAAGTTTTGTTGAAAATGGAAATTCTGAATTAGCAGAGTATAAATAAGCTTCATTATTACCATTATCAAATGAATATGCTGCTTTAACTTCTATAAAAGGAGTAAATGATTTATCTAAATTTTTGATAAAATTAGTCGCATCTTTTTGTTTTTTATAAAATTTTAAAGTGTTTTTAGCACTTTTATAGGCATTTATAAAGTATCCTGAAGCTTTTAGTGCGTTTGCTTTACCTAAGTTACCATCAAAAGAAGTACTATCTTTTTTTAATATCAAATTATAATCAGCAATACTTTTTTTAAAATCACTTTTATAAATATTTAAAGTCGCTCTTAATGAAATTATCCAATTTTCAGGATTTTTATTATTGATTAATAATTTGTTGATTTCTTTTTCTGCTAAAGAGTATTTATTATTCCATATTAAAGCTTGTATAAAACGTTCTTTAGTTTGATTTGTTATAGTAGTTTCTGTCTTGTTATCTAAAAGATTAATAGCTTTTTTACTAACCATTAAAGCTTGTTTGTCATTACTATCAAGATGATTTGCTAATGAAATTCCATTTAAAGAGGTTAATTTATTAGTTGAATCTTCACCAATAATAATATATGTTTTTTTAGCTTTATCTATTTGATTTGAAATTAGATAAAGATTAGCTAAGTTTAATAAAGTTTCTTTATCTTTTTTAAAATCGATAAAATTTTCTTTTAATATTTTTTCAGCATCAGTGTAATTTTTAGAATTTACTTTACTGTTTGCCAAACCTAATCGCATATATTTTTTAGAAACTAATGCATTTTTATTTTTAGGTAATACCAATAATGCCTTGTCTACATATTTAATCGCTTTATTAAATTTTTTTAAATTAGATAATGTATTTGCATATCCTAAAAGGGCAGAAAAACTTTTGTCATTCTCTGATATTAAATTTTGATAATAATTTTCAGCTTTATTATAATTTTTATTCCAAAGAAGTGATTCGGCATAATTTAATTTTACTTCAAAATCTGAAGGAAAATCATTTAAAAGATTAATAAATAATTCAACAGCTTTATCAGTACTACCGTTTAATCCTAAAGCTCTACCATAGCAAAGTCTTGCTGTTTTATTGGTAGGGTGTGATTCTAAAATATTTTTAAAAAAGGATTCTGCTTGTTTATATTTACCTGTTTCTAAGAAGGTAAAACCTTCTTTCATATTTTGTGAAAAAAGAGTATTACTTATAATAAAGAGTACTAAAAAAGTGAGATTTTTAATTTTCATATAGTTTTTTTCTTATTTGCAAGTTAAGGAATCAATTTCATCATTGGACTAAATAAAATGGCTTTTCATCGATAATAGATGATTTTTTATCAGTTTTAATAAGATATTAGTGTAAGTATTAATCATCAAAAAAAAATAATTATGGCTTTACAAATTACAGGAAGAAACGGGAAGTTTTATTTAAAAGGGAAGTTAAATAACTCAACTTCTCAGTTTTTTGTTACTTATTTTGAACATTTTATAACTAAAAATAAAAAAGTAATAATAAAGATAGATAAAGTAAATGAAATTACTAAAGATGGTTTAAAAGCAATAAATACTTTAATTTCGGTAGCTTTAAAAAAGGGTAAAATATTTTCAGTTATAGGTTATGGTGCTAAAGAAATTTATGACCATTTTGATAAAATAAATGTTGCTTAAAATATAAAATATGGTTCAAATTTTAAAACAGGTAAAAAGTAAAATTTCACCAGAACAATTGTTCATGATTAGTGTTTTACTTGTAAATGGAGGTAATTATTTATATAATTTAGCTTTAGGAAGATTTTTAGGACCGGCTAAATTTGCTGATGCAGCTATTATGATTACCTTTTTATTAGTTCTTTCATTTATAGCAATGACTTTTCAATTAGTAACAGCTAAGTTTTCGGTACTTTTTGAAGATGTTGTTTTTAAAAATTTTATATCAAAAATATATAAAAACTCAGCTATTATAGGAGTAGTTTTAGGAATTTTAATTATGCTATTTGCATCAGAATTACAATTTTTTTTTAAAACAACTTCTTCTAGTATGTTTGTTGTATTTGGAATTGGAGTTCCTATTTATTTTTTGATGAGCGTAAATAGAGGTGTTTTTCAAGGTAAAAAACAGTTGAAAAAATTATCTGTTACTTATCAATTAGAAATGATAAGTCGTTTATTAATTACTTTCGGATTATTATATTTTTTAAATATTGAATCTTCAATATTAATTGCTTTAGGTATTTTATGTTCATTTATGTTTGGATTAATTCCATTTGAATTTAAAAATATTTCTTTTTCTAAAATAGTATCATTAGAAAATACTGAATCTAAAATGGTTCGTAATTTTTTTATAATTACAGCATTTTACGAATTAACTCAAATAATAATAAATAATAGTGATATTTTATTAGTAAAACATTACTTCGAGTCTTATGATGCTGGTTTGTATGCTTCATTAGCCTTAATAGGTAGAGTCGTTTATTTTATAGCATGGATGTTTGTAATGTTATTATTACCAACAGTTGTTCAGTTAAAAAAAGAAGGGAAATCTACAGCGCCAATTCTACTAAAATACGTAGGTTATATTTTTATAATAGCTACTACTATTGTTACTTCATGTTATTTTTTTCCTGAACAAATTATAGCCATTTTATTTGGAGATGAATATATGGCAATAACGCCTTTATTATGGAAATATGCTATAGCAACAGGTATTTTTGCAATATCAAATATTTTTGCATATTACTATTTGTCTTTAGATAAATACATTCCAGTTGTTATTTCTGGGCTTTTTGGAATGTTACAAATAGGTTTAATTATTCTATTTCATGAAAATTTAGAACAGGTTGTACACGTACAAATTTTAGCAATGGTTTTATTATTATTAATGCAATTATCTTTTTTCTTTCTGAAAGATAAAAAATAGTGTTTAAAAATAATAATAACTAAGCTTTTATACCTTTTAACTACATATAATTGCATTTCAGCTACATTAATAGTTGTAAACTCTTTTTTATTACGAAATTTAATATAATCAAAAAGAAAATACTATGAAACTAGCTATTGTAACTGCATACCCGCCAAGTAAAGTAACTTTAAATGAATATGCTTATCATTTAGTAAAAAGCTTTAGACAAAATAAAAAAGTAACTGAATTAATTTTATTAACGGATATAACTCCAGTAGAAAAAGACATTAATTTTACTGAAGATGGTTGTAAAATTACAGTAAAAGAATGTTGGAAGTTTAATAGTTATACAAATGTTATAAAAGTAACAAAAGCTATAAATGTAATAAAACCAGATGCGATATTGTTTAATTTACAATTTATGAAGTTTGGTGATAAAAAAGTTGCTGCAGCTTTAGGGTTAATGTTACCTTTAGTTTGTAAGATAAAAAAAATACCAACTATTGTATTATTACATAATATTTTAGAACAAACAGATTTAGAAAGTGCAGGTTTTACTTCAAATAAAATATTACAAAAAATTTATAATTTTATAGGACAGACATTAACTAAATTAATTTTAAAAGCTGATATTGTAGCTGTTACTATGCATAAATATGTAACTACTTTACAAGATAAATATAAAGTTAGCAATGTAAAAATGATTCCTCATGGAACATTTGAAATCCCTAATAAACCATCACATATATTGCCAAAAGGAGCTTTGAAAATAATGACTTTCGGTAAATTTGGTACTTATAAAAAAGTTGAAAAAATGATTGAAGCTGTTGAAAAAGTTAGAACTTCAACAGGTTTAAATTTAGAAATAGTAATTGCAGGAACAGACAATCCGAATGTACCAGGTTATTTAGCATCTGTAAAAGAAAAATACAAAAATGTAGCTCAAATAACATTTACAGGCTATGTTGAAGAAGTGGAAGTAGCTCCTTTATTTAACGAAAGTGCTGTTGTGGTATTTCCTTATACATCTACAACAGGTAGTTCAGGTGTTTTACATCAAGCGGGTAGTTATGGTAAAGCAGTTGTAATGCCTAATTTAGGAGATTTAGCAACTTTGGTTGAAGATGAAGGATACAGAGGTGAGTTTTTTGAGCCAGAAAATGTAGCTAGTTTAGCCAATGCAATTGAGCTAATCGTAACTAATGAATCTCATAGAGTAGCTTTAGGAGAGGCTAATTACAAAGCAGCTACGGCATTTCCAATGGAAAGAATTACAGCAATGTATTTAAATCAGTTTGAAGCGATTATAATGGTTAAAAAATTAGCAAAAAAAGTATTAGTTGAATCATAAATTATTTAGAGGAAATATAGCTAAAAGCAGGTTTTTTACGACCTTTTTTATCAATAAAACCAAATTCTTTTTGAGGATTTATTCGCCAAGGAAGTTTACCAACAACTTCCTTTGGTACTTTACGAAAATCATATAAAGTCCACGACATAAAAGGAATATTGTTTTTTGTAAGTAGTTGTTGCATTATTTTATAATAATTAGCTTGTTTTTTTACTGAATTACCAAAAGGTTTCCAAATACCATTGTAAGAAGAAACTCCAAATTCACCTAAAACAATAGGTTTTTTAGGTATTTTATTCTTTAATGATTTATAGTTTTTTTCAAAATTATTAATGTCTTCATAATAATGAAAAGAAACAAAATCTACTTTATCTTTTAAAATAGGAGCACTTTCAATATTTGACCAACCAATGGTTATTGGATGTTTTTTATCAATAGATTTTACTAAAATAATCATATGATTTAACCAAGCAATAACATTTTTTTTTCCTCTTGATATAAAATCTAAATTAGGTTCATTTTTGATATCCCAAGCAATAATAGCTTCATGGTCTTTAAATTTTGATACAATAATTTCTGCATGTCTATGGTTTAAAGTCCAGTCTAAAACATTGTAGTTTCCGTAAAAATCAAATAAAGTAACAATAACATTTATATTATTTTTTTCAGCAGTATCTAAAACTTGCTTTAATTTATTTAGTTTACTAATTTTTACATTTGCTTTACCAAAATCTTCATATTGAATAAAAATTCGGATAGTATTTAAGTTTGCTTTTTTGATGATTTTAAAGTCATTTTCTATAATTTTCATATCAAAATTATCACCAAACATATCCCAAGGTGTATCTTGTGGATAATAATTAATTCCTTTTATATCTAATGAATCGATAGGAATATTTTTGATAGTCTTATCAAAAATGGCAGATTTTTCTTTAACTAAATGTCTAATTCTCCAAAAACCATCTTCTAATAATAATACCATTTTATAATCTGATACTTCGGTAGTTTCTAAAACAACTTTTTTATTTTTAAGTATTTTTTTATACTCAACAACATTTTTATCTTCTAAAACAATTGATTGTCCGTCTTCACTAAAAAATATAAGATTAGGATTGTGTTTTAAAGTTGTACTTTCAATAGTAATTTTTTCCTTTTTATTATGTTCTATAAAGTTGAATAAATTTTTGCGAGCATTTTTTGTATAATAATCATTAATTCCACTTTTTAGGTTTGTTTTATTTGCTACATGTTTTACATACCAAGCATCTATATAATCATTTTCGATATTATTTAAGGTTTGTTCATCAATCTCTCTACCTTGGTTGCCATCTTCTTTCCAAATTATTTTAGGCAAATATTGATCTACTTTTTTAACTTCAACATGTAACATTTTACTTCTATCTGCACCTGTGTTAAAATGAGTATATAATGAGCTTATTAAAAAGATAACAATTGACATAATAAGAACATATGACGAAATTAAAATACCTCTCATTATGTTTTTATTAGTGTTATCCATTTTTAAAATATTTTTGGTGTTTACCATAGTTTTTTAGCTTCAAAAGTTTTGGTTACTGCGGCAGTGGTAATTTTTATAGTATAGTCTCCATTTTTATAGATGTTTGAATTTAGCTTAAAATATACAAATCCATCATTAGATTTTTTTATAATATTGTTTAAGAATTTATCATCTTTATAAATTGCTAATTTTACTTTTAATCCGTCAGGAATCATCTGCTTCATAAAACTTTTTAAAGGTCCAACTTTAACAGTTCTATTATTATCAGAAAAATTTACATCAAATTTATCTATAATTTTTTTATAATTAATTTTTAAGATATCACTTTCTGAAATACCATTAATATAAGCTTTCACTTTCCAATTATCTTCAAATTCAGGATGAATCATTTTAGCATAAGCAATACCATTTATAGTAGTTCCAGATGTTTTTAACATATTCCCTTTTTTATTAGTGATAAAAAAATCAACAAAACTACCATCACTAATAATATTGTTATTTTTATCTTTTATAATAGAAGTGTAAAAAGTTGTTATTTGGTTTCCATCTGCATATTTATGATTTCTTTTAAAAAACAGTTTAAAATTAGTACCTATAGCAGGCATTATATTTACATCGTATTCTTTAGAGTTTAAATTTAAAGATTCTGATGTAATTATCATTCGTCCGCTTTTTAAAGGTGAGTTTATATTTTTAAAAGCGATTAAATTATTAGTTAAAACCTTTGTTTTTCTTTCTGATTTTAAAAATTGATATTTTACTTTTACTGTCGTACCTTTTTTTAAAGGATTATCTAAATCATCCGTAGGTATTACAACTAACATGGTGTAGTCTGTTCCGCCTGCTTCAATACTTGGAGGACCTAAATAAGTTTCTAAAGAAACAGGTTGCTGTTTTGGTACTATTTTAAATTGTCCTGAAATATTATTTTTTATAATTTTCCAATTTAAAATACCAGATTTATTACTTAGGTAAGGAGGGATTTTAAAATTTATTTTATTATTAATTACTTCAGAATTAAGCAAAGTACTTCCATAGCTATTAGTACAGTACATTTGATACTTTTTTGCACTATTAGCATTAAATTTTAAAAGAATAGTATCTCCTGCTGTAAATTGTTTTTCTTTTGATAATAATGTTATGTTTTGTGCATTAGTAATATGCGTTACAATGCACAAGAAAAGTAAAAAAAGGTTCTTTCTAAAATTCATTATTTAGGATTTCCGATGTAATTATTCATTTCAATTTTGATAAAAGAATACAGCGGATGTTTTATTTTTTGAAATTGATTATTTGCATGATTTTCTATTCTGTTAGGTATTATTTTATCTGAAATATCTTCATTTTTTAATCCGTTAACGTAACAATCTGTCATATCATCATTAATAATAATAACTTCATTATTTTTTAAAATATTGTATTCAAAATACTGTTTTCGTTGTTGTCTTATTCCGTTTTCTAAAAATAAATGGTCTACCCAAACGAGTACTTTATCTTTGTTGTAATAAGTGATTAATAGTTGAGGAATTGTAATTTCTTGTAAACCACTATTAAATAAAGTTCCTTGTATTTTTTTACTATCGATATTGATATCACTTAAAACTACATTTTTATAGAGGTCTGAATTAGAAACATTTCCTGCTGCTTGTAAGTTGAATTTAGTAGGTTGTTCTTCAAATTCAACAGGTGTAAATTCATCAGGATTAAATGTTTTAGGAATAGAGTCTTTTGTTTTAGACCATGCTATTCCTTCAAAATTAATTCTAAACGAACTAACTTCTTTAGGCATTAATTTATGTTTTATATGATATTTAGCATTGTAAGTAGCTAATTTTTTATTTTCATCATTATATAATGTTCCTTTTAAAACAACATCTGCGGGTACATTATCTATATTTTGTACTTCACCGATAAGTGCATAATGTGTTTTAAATTTAACTAATTTAGCTGAAATAATTTCTAAAACAGGTTGTTTTAAAACATCTTCATGATGCGTTTGTTCTGTAGTTATTTTTCGTCTTCCTTGATTAAAATAGCCTGTTACATTATTTGAGTACAATTGATCTGGTGGTAAATCAGAATCCATATTTTCGGGTAAAATAAACCATTTTCCTTTTCGATTAACTAATGTTTTAAAATCTGTTTTACTAATTTTTTCAAGAGGAGTAATCCAGTTTGTATGTACTTTTAAAATAGCTAAACTATCTGTTTTTTTAGTGGTTATAGTTTTTAAAGCATCTAATTTGGCATAAGAACCTAATAAACCATCAGAAACAGAAATTTCTAACATAAATTGTGCAATAGATAAACCGCTTTTAGGATCTATTAATTGATAACTTTTTTCATATTCTTTAAAATCAACGGCATCATAATACGCTTTTATAGCATTTTCAGGAGTTCTTTGCGAATCATTTTTTATATAAAATAAATAAGAACTATAAAATAAAATTCCACATAATATAATAGCCCAAATATGTATTGTCTTTAAAAGACCTTTAGAAAATATAGTATATTTATTTTTAAATTTACTATTTAAATATGGAGGTAATGCTCTTACTTGAGTTTTTAAACTACGTATAAAAATAGATTGAATATTTAAAATAAAGGCAATAATAGCTGTTAAAAAAGGAATAATACCCCACATTACTTTTTGCCAAGTAGCAACATCTTCTTTTGGTAAAATAGAAGAAAGCGGAGGTACATTTAATTTTTCCCAAACCATAATTCCGTTTTCTAATTGTGGTAAGCGTTGCCATCCACAGAAATAGAGTATAGGGTCGTAAAATTTATCATTAGAAAAAATATACTTTAAATTGTATTTTTCAGGAGTTGTTAAAAACTGTTGTAAAGACCCAATTCCTGCAACACCCTTAAATTTAGAATTTTCTAAACGCTCTATTGGTCTTGTTGTTAGTTCTGGTAAACGTCTTGCAGAATGATAATTTCCATCAACAGTCATTGCTTTTGTTTGTGCCGATAACCACGCCATTTGATCGCCAAAACCTAAGGTTAAATATCTCCATAAATCATGTTGATCTTGATTAAGAAAGTTAACAATAGGTAACATTTTAATTTTTTGTGGTTGCGATGGTCTAAAATATCCTAAACTCATCGTAAAAATAGTCATCAATAAAAATAAAGAAGCTAATAATCCTCCTATTAAACGATGATATACTGCACCAAATTTACGTTGAATTAGTATTTTTAAATCTCCTTCTATAAAGCGATAAGCAAATTCACCAAATAGTGGTAAAGACATAATCGAAGCCCATAAAGTAAATCTATCTAAAGTTAAAATATTAAAAGCATTTTGTCCTAAAATCATTTTAGGGACTGGGGTTGTTCCTCCTGTACCTAAAACAACTAACATTGTAAAAGAAATTCCGAAGAATAAATATCTTTTTTGAAAAAATCTGTAAAAAAAATAAGGTAAAAGGAATAATAAAACGCCCCAAGGAATCATAAAAAAAACAAGACCTGAAGATGTTATTTCTAAAAAATCATCTCTAGAACCGTGGGGAATAGGAACTTGTGTAATAGGGTTTTTTTTAGAGTTAATCCAATAAGGTAAGAGGCAGAAAATAATTATAATCAAAGAAAAAAAACCAAAACTAATATTTCGTTTAAATTGTTTACCAAAATTTTTTATAAATAGTTTAAAAGTGACATCTTTATAAGAAGTAACTTGTTCACGAGAAATATCTAAAATAACCATTCCAATTAAAGGAAAGATAAAAAAAATCATTCCAAAAATAGGTGTAACATGATGAGAAGTAACTGTAACAGAAATTAAAGAAAGTGCTGTAAATAAATATTTATATTTACCTGTTTTTAGCCAAGAATATACTTCGGGTAAAGCGTGCATTAAAATAGCAATACCAATAATACTTGGTAATTGCCCAAAAATATGAAGTGTTTCTACAAAAGAAGACGAAAAAACAGCTAAAAGAGCAGCATAACCAGCTACTGTTCTATTAGAAGTCATTAATAATGAAAAACGATAAACTCCTGTAATAAATAATAGAATTGCAATAATAGCGACACTAAAAAGACCAAATTTTAAACCACCAATTAAAGATAAAGCCCCAATAGATTGATGTACTAAAGGTGGATAACTCATTACTGTAAAACCAGTATACCATTTAAAATTCCAAGGTTCAAACCAATTATTTGCGTAATGGTCTGCAAAAAATAAGTGTATTAAAGCGTCATAAGTAGTTTCTAAAGTAAAAAAAATAGTACTTCCATGAAATGCAATACCTAATAGTATTGCAGATATTAAATATTTATTAGAAGTCTCTTTCATAAAAACGTAATCTTCTTTTTTCTAATGTAAATATAAATATTTATATAATACTGTTTTTTTTAATTTAACAGACATAAACTTCCATTCGTCTAAATAAAAGCTACTTTATAACGATAGGTAATCTTTTAATCAGGTTATTAGTCCTATTTTTATTAGCGTGTAATTGAAATATTCAAATTATGAAAATATTAGCTATAGATGATCAAAAATTAGTTTTAATACCGCTAGAAATTAGATTAAAAGAATTAGGTTATCAAGTTGTTACTGAAATAAACGGAATTAAAGGAATGGATTTATTTAGTTCTTTTCAACCAGATTTAGTAATTGTAGATCTTAATATGCCAGGAATTTCAGGCATGGAAATAGTAAAACATATTAGAATAACTAAAAATTCAGATACACCAATTATGATTTTATCAGGTAATACCGATGATAATATGATAACACAAGGTTTCGATTTAGGTATTAATGATTACATGAAAAAACCACTGAGTTTAGTAGAGGTATGCGCTAGGGTAAAAAGATTGATTGGTATTCCGAAGACTATAAATAAAACCATAAATTATAAAGGAGTAATTATACAACAAAGATGTGTTGGAGTTGTAATTCCTTGCTATAACGAAGAAAAAAGGCTTTTAAGCCAGGATTTCACGGCTTTTATTGATAAAAATTCAGGATATCATTTGTGTTTTGTAAATGATGGAAGTACTGATAAAACATTAATTGTTTTAAATGATTTAAGAAAAGGAAGAGAGGATTTTATTACAATACATAATTGTGTAGAAAATGGTGGAAAAGCAGAAGCTGTTAGACAGGGAATGTTATATATGTCAAAACAAAAAGATTTAGATTATATAGGTTTTTTAGATGCTGACTTATCTACGGATTTAACTGATTTTGATGAATTAGTTTCTACTATTGAAAATTCAAATTATAAAATTGTGAGTGGCTCTAGAATAAATAGGATGGGGGCAAATATTACAAAAGAATCCGCTCGTAAAATAATAAGTTTAACTATAAATTTTATCATCAGAAAAATTCTTTCTATGGATTTTAAAGATACCCAATGTGGTGCCAAAATTTTTAAGAAAGATGTTATCGAAATTTCTTTTGGTAAAAAATTTATAACAAAATGGATTTTTGATGTTGAAATATTTAAAAGAATTACACATCATTTTGGTTTAGATGAAGCAAAAAATATATTGTGTGAAAAACCCCTAAAAAGATGGATTCATGCAGATGGATCTAAATTATCAATGAAAGATTCTGTGAAAATTATAGGGCAATTAGGGCAAATAGCTTGGGCTTATAGAAAATAATAAATCAATAGAATAGTTATTAACTAAAATATGAAAAAAGGATTAATTATAATTTTTGGAAAAAAAGATGCTAATGTTTTGAGTAATTTTTGTTTAAGATTTTTTTTGAATCAAAAAATAAAAATATTACTAATTAATAATGGTAATCATAGAATATTTTTTGATTTTTTAAATATCTTGAAAAAAACATCGAAATGCGATATTTCAATTTTAACTTTAAGAAGTGAAAAAAAAGCATTATTAGCAATAAAAGCAGGGGTTAGGTTTTTATCAACCATAAAAAATATTGGTTTAATTATACATACAAATCCAACGGATATGTTAAATGGAAATTGGATTAATAAAAAATTAGATTTATCAAATATAGAATTACCTCACAAAAAAAATGAAAGAATATTACTAAGACAGGTGTATTCTATGAATGAAATAATTAATTATTAAAATATAATATTATGATTTTAGAACAAACTATAAAAAAAATTTTTTTAATCGAAGGAAAAATACAACATTATGATTGGGGTGGGAAGAAATTTATCTCAAATTTAATTAAAAGAAAAAAAAATATTGCTAATTATGCCGAATATTGGTTAGGAGCACATTTAAAAGCACCATCAATTATTAAAACAAAGGCAGGTAATATTTCTTTAGATTTCTTTTTAAGACAAAAGCCAATTGAGTTTTTAGGGGTAAGAGTAGCTAAAACTTATGGAAAATTACCTTACTTATTTAAAGTGTTAGATGTTGATAAAATGTTATCAATACAAGTACACCCAACAAAAAAAGCAGCAGAAATAGGATTTAAACGTGAAAATAAAAAAGGAATTTTATTAACTGCAAGAAATAGAAATTATAAAGATAAAAATCATAAGCCAGAAGTAATGGTTGCTTTAAGTGACTTTTGGCTATTACATGGCTTTTTAAAAAGTGAAAAAATAATAGAAAATCTTGAAAAAACAAGTGAATTACATTTTTTATTATCAACTTTTAAAACGCATAATTATTTTGAATTATACAAAAAAGTGATGCAGTTTTCTCAACAAGAAGTCAATGAAATTTTAAAGCCTTTAGCGAATAGAATTTTACCAGATTTTTTAAATAATAAAATACAAAAATCATCACCAGAATATTGGGTAGCAAAAGCATTGGAAAATAAAAGTTTAGACAATATTGATAGAGGAATTTTTTCTTTCTATTTTTTTAATATTGTAAACTTATCAAAAGGAGAAGCTATTTTTCAAGATGCAGGAGTTCCTCACGCATATTTAGAAGGAAAAAATATTGAATTAATGGCAAATTCAGACAATGTTTTAAGAGGTGGACTAACATCTAAACATATTGATGTTGAAGAGCTTTTGAAAAATACAAAATTTGAAGAAACAATTCCTAAAATATTATATGGTATTAAAAGTCCGCTTAATGATGAATTAGTATACCAAACAAAAGCAAAAGACTTTAGACTAAGTAAAATTCAATCTAATGAAGCGATAAGATACAATTCAACATCAAAATCGATAGAAATTTTAATTATTTTAAAAGGGAACGCTACTGTTATAAGACATAAAAATCGCATTAATATCGAAAAAGGACAAGCGATTTTAATAAAAGCAAATACTCGTTATAGAATTGTTTCTTCAAAAGGTGTTGAAATTTATAAAGCTAGTGTTCCTGATTAGGTTAGTTAAATTCTAACTGCATCAGGAACTAATCCAGTATAATCACCATCATTTCTAATAACATCACGTACAATTGATGATGAAATATAGCTTTTACCTGATGATGTTAATAAAAATACTGTTTCTATTTCTGAAAGTTTTCTATTTGTATGAGCGATGGCTTTTTCAAATTCAAAATCGGCAGGATTTCGCAAACCTCTTAAAATAAATTGAGCATTTTCTTCTTGACAAAATTTTACTGTTAATCCGCTATAAATAACGACCTTAATTTTAGGTTGATTTTTAAAAGTTTCTTCAATAAAATGTTTTCGTTCTTCTAATGAAAACATATATTTTTTATCAGCATTTACGCCAATTGCAATAACAACTTCATCAAATAAAGTAACGCCACGCTCAATAATATCTAGATGCCCAAGTGTAATAGGGTCAAAAGACCCTGGAAAAATAGCTTTTTTCATGTTTTTAATTATTTATTGCCATTTCAATAGCGTTTCCAAATAGTTCGGTTAAATTAATACCTGCGCAATTTGCTTGTTGTGGTAAAATACTGGCTTGAGTTAAGCCAGGAACGGTGTTTATTTCTAAGAAATAAGGTTCATCATTTATAAAAATATATTCAGAACGGGTAAAACCTTTCATATTTAAAATATCATAGACTCGTTTTGAAATTTCCGAAACACGTTTTTCTTGTTTTTCAGTGATACGTGCAGGTGTAATTTCTGTTGATTTACCTTCGTATTTTGCCTGATAATCAAAAAAATCATTTTCTGATACAATTTCCGTAATCGGTAAAACGGTGGTTTTTCCTTTATATTGAAAAACCCCCACAGAAACTTCTGCACCGTCTAAAAAACTTTCAATTAATATTTCGGAATCTTCTTTGTAGGCAACTTCTAGAGCAGGAAGTAAGGCTTCTTTACTGTGTACTTTTGAAATACCAAAGCTAGAACCTGCATTATTGGGTTTTACAAAACATGGTAAGCCAACTTTTTCAATGATTTTATCAATATTAACAACATCACCTTTGTTCAAATACACCGAAATTGCTGTTGAAATTCCGTAGTTTTTTAAAACACTTAAAGTATCTCGTTTGTTAAAAGTTAATGCCATTTGATAAAAAGACGCTGAGGTATGCTTAATTCCGATTAAATCAAAATATGCTAAAATAGCTCCATTTTCGCCAGGTGCGCCATGAATAGCATTAAAAACAACGTCAAAAGTGATTTTTTTACCATTTACATCTGCAGAAAAATCATTCTTGTTAATAAGGTGTTCTTCATTTTTTTTATCGACTAAAACCCATTTATCTTTTAAAATATGAATTTTATATGCGGTATATTTTTCTGTATCGAGGTGCGTGTAAACTACTGTTCCGCTTTTTAAGGATATTGCTGCTTCCGAAGAATATCCTCCCATAATAATCGCTATATTTTTTTTCACGTTACTATTTTTAAAATTATTTTTTATGAAAATTTAGAGGTAATAATATAAACAAACTTACTAAAAAAAATCTTTAAGAGTTCGTGAGTTAAAAATACTAATATTTTTACTGTAAATTTGCAACCTTATCAAAATAATAGTAAAATATATTGCTAAAAAAAGATTAACAAATAAATAAAAATATGAGTGGTTTTTCAGAAAAATTTAAAAATTTATTTCAATTTGTAAAAAGTAAAGCATTTTTTATGCAAATAGGAATTGCAGTAGCTTCGTTATTTATAACTGTTTTTGTGTTACAATGGTGGTTAGGGTTTACAACAAATCACGATCAAAAAATACAAGTTCCTAATTTACATAAAATGTCATTAGTAGAGGTTGAAAAAAAATTAAAGGAACTTAATTTAGATTTTATTATTATTGACAGTGCTACTTATAATCCTGAATATCCAAAAAAATCAGTGATAGAACAAAACCCAGCGGTAAACGATTTTGTAAAAGAAAAACGTAAAATTTATTTAACATTAAATCCGTCTAAATATAGAGATATTGAAGTCCCAAATTTAAATGGTCGAACAAAAAGACAGGCAACAACACATTTACAATCGCAAGGCTTTATTGTTGGTAAAGAAATTACATGGGTAGAAGATATTGGTAAAGATGTTGTAAGAGGCTTAAAATACAACGGGAAAGAAATTACAGCAGGAGTAAAACTGCCTAAAAAAACAACAATCAACCTAATTTTAGGTGATGGTAATGGTAACTAATTTATATAATTGATTAATGCAGGAAGACACGAATTTAGAAATAGAAAATAACGAATTACACGAACATCACAGGTTTGTAGCAACCGAAGGGCAAGAGCCATTAAGAGTCGATAAATTTTTAATGAATTTCATTGAAAACTCAACCAGAAGTAAAATTCAGCAAGCTGCAAAAGCAGGGAATGTGTTGGTAAACGAGGTGGCGGTAAAGCCAAATCATAAAGTAAAACCAAGAGATATTGTTCGTGTTGTTTTAGCATATCCGCCAGCGGAAAATTTATTAGTAGCCGAAGATTTACCTATTGATATTGTTTATGAAGATGATGATGTAATTGTGGTAAATAAAGCTCCAGGAATGGTGGTACATCCAGGGCATGGAAATTACTCAGGAACTTTAGTAAACGGATTAATTCATCATGTTGAAAACTTGCCAACCAATTCAAATGAGCGTCCTGGTTTAGTACATCGTATTGATAAAGATACCAGCGGATTGTTAGTGGTTGCAAAAAATGAGTTTGCAATGACACATTTATCAAAACAATTTTTTGATAGAACTACCGAACGTTTATATTACGCCTTAGTTTGGGGTGATGTAAAAGAAGATACCGGAACTATTGAAGGAAATATCGGGCGTAGTTTTAAAAATCGTTTGCAAATGGATGTTTTTACTGATGGCGAACATGGTAAACATGCGGTAACACATTATAAAGTTTTAGAGCGTTTAACCTACGTTACATTAGTACAATGTAAATTAGAAACAGGAAGAACGCATCAAATTAGAGCACATTTTAAACATATCGGTCATACCTTATTTAACGATGAGCGTTATGGTGGTGATGCCGTTTTAAAAGGAACAACTTTTACAAAATATAAGCAATTTGTAAAAAACTGTTTTAAAACATTGCCAAGACAAGCTTTACATGCTAAAACATTAGGGTTTACGCATCCTGTAAGTGGTGAGTTTATGCAATTTAATACAGAAATACCTGCTGATATTGAAGCCTGTTTAGTAAAATGGCGTACCTATTCTGAAAATTCTAAATTAGAAGAATTAGACGAAGAATAATTTTTTTAGAAATAATTTATATAAAAAAACCAGCTTTTATCGGCTGGTTTTTTGCGTTATTGTTTTAAATAGTAAAATATTTAGTAGCAATTTCCCGCTTTCCGCACTCGCTTTTTTTTGAAGAAAAATCAAAAAAAGAGCTCAAACAAAGCTTCAATCGGGGCTAGGCATTTGTGCTAGTTTTTTTATGAAGACAATCTCATTTTTACTAAGCTCATAATTCTATCAAATTGGTCTTCTAATCCCATATTAGAATTGTCAAATTCTATGGCATCATCGGTTAAAATTAAGGGCGAATCTTTTCGGGTAGAATCAATACGGTCACGCTCTTGAACATTGTGTAAAATTTCTGGATAATTTACATTGTCGCCACGGTCTAATAATTCTTTATAACGACGTGTTGCTCGTTTATCGGCAGAGGCGGTCATAAATAATTTTAATTCGGCATCAGGAAAAACAACCGAACCAATATCTCTACCATCCATTACAATACCTTTATTTTTACCCATTTCTTGTTGTTCGCTAACTAATTTTTTACGAACCTCTGAAATGGTTGCAATTTTACTAACAAGTCTTGATACTTCAATGCTTCTAATTTGAGTTTCAATATTACTATTATTTAAGTACATTTCAGCAAACCCTGCTTTTTCATTAAAAATAAATTTAAGTGAAATATTCTGTAAATCAGCAATTAAATCAGCAGAATTAAAATGCGTGTCTGAAATATAATTATGTTGCATTGCGTACAAGGTAACCGCTCTGTACATAGCGCCTGTATCAACATAAATATAGCCTAATTTTGTTGCTAATTGTTTGGCAATCGTACTTTTTCCTGTCGATGAAAAGCCGTCAATGGCTATGGTAATTTTTTGTGTCATAAAATAATCAAAATAGAGGCACGAATATACAATAGATTTTAGGATTTTCTTAAGGGTTTTTATTAAAAAAGCCTACACAAAATAGTTGTTGTTTTATTTGATTATATATGTTTTTTTACATATATTAGATATAGATTTCGTATTTACTATTTTTTTTCTGTAAAAAAGTTTACATTTGTTCTCCCCTTAAGTAATATTTTAAAATGAAAATAATTAAAAGCACCTACATACTTTTAGGGATATTTCTCTTTTTTATGAGTACTTCCATTGTATCTCAAACATTGTTGAAGCCTAAAATACAATTTACATCAGCGTGTGATGATACTACAAATACAAGTAACGATTATACGGTTACATTTAGTTACAAAACATCGGCATTCGCTGCCGACAATACATTTACTATTGAATTGTCTGACCCAAATGGTACTTGGAATAGCCCTGTAAACTTAGCAACAATCGCTACGGAAAACGATACCTTTACTTTTTCGAGAACTTTTCAATTACCAAAAACTTTTGTTAAAAATTATAAAATAAGATTAGTAGCAACTTCGCCTGTAATGACAAGCCCCGATTCTGAGTCTTTTTATAGATTATTTAATGACAGGGTTTTAAATAATTACGAAGATGTAGTGCTTTGTGATGGCGCTACTACTAAATTAATATTAGATACCGATCAACAAGGGGCATACACTTGGTATAGAGATGGCAGTATAATTACAACAACAACGGATCCTTTTTTAGAAGTTTCGGCTTCGGGTAAGTATCAGGTTAAAATAGATTATGGTGCTTGTGGTTTTGGAAAGTCAACATTAATAGAAGTGGTTACTTTTAGTGAAACAGATGCACAAATTAATAGCCCTGATGTTGTTGAAATTTGTGGTGATGAATCGCATACTTTTCAAGCGAATGTTACGGACACTTCTTATACTTATACTTGGTTTTTAGATAATCAAGTCGTTCAATCGTCAAATAGTTCAACATATACAACGCCCACTGTAGGGCAGTTAGGGGTTTATTCTTTAGAAATTGATACAGGTGTTTGTGTAACTACCTCAAATAATGTAAGCTTAAATCAAAAAAATGCGCCTAGTTTTACCATTACAGAAAATACCCCTTTAGCATCGGTATTATTACCTGGAGAAGCTAAAGATATATCGATTACAGTAAATAATGCCGCTAATTTTGAGGTTGAATGGTATAAAGATGATAAAAGATTATTTGGTGTAGATGGAACGTCTTTAAATGTGAATCAGCCAGGTACTTATATTGCAAATGTTGTAGAAACAGCTACAGGATTATGTTCTTCAGGCTTGTCATCACAGCCAATACGCTTGTTGAGTGTAAAAAGATTTGAACCTGTTATGATTACAGATGACAATTATGAAAGTTGTAACGCCACAGGTGTTGATTTAAAACTACAACAAGTAAATGTTATTGCTCAAAATGATAACGAGTATGTTTTAACATCGGAGCAATTAGAACTATTAAATTATCAATGGATTTTAGACGGTGTAAATATTGTTAATGCTACAGACAACAAATTAACACGTAGTTCATATACGCAAAACGGAATTTATACGTTAGGGATTAGCGCAGGACATTTAAATAATGTATCTTCTAGCGAATTAGATATTAAACTAATCGCTAAGCCAGCAGTAGTAACATCAGAACCGTCTTCAAACTCATTATGCCCAGGAGGTATTATTACCTACACAATAAAAGATGTAGTTGATGGTTATACGTATCAATGGTTTAAAAATGATGATCAAACAGCTTTAGGAACTGATGTAGCCGAGTTTGTAGTAAATGAAATAGGTACTTATACCTTAAAAATGACAGGCTTTGGTTGTGAAAAAATAATAGAAACACTAGAAGTTGTTTTGTTTGATGCAGAGGCTATTGTTGTAACACCATCAGAAAAGGTGGTGCTTAAAGAGGGGGAAAGCACTGGAATAACAGCATCAGGGGCAGAGTCATATATGTGGTATGAAGGTGAAAATACCGATGGAACCCTTTTATCAACAAGTGAAACCTTAGAGGTAACATCTTTAGGTTTTTATACTGTAGTAGCCACTGCAGGAGCTTGTGGAATAGAAAAAACAATTGAAGTGATAGCTCAAGATGAACAGGTAATTGTACCAAATATCGTAACCCCTAATGCCGATGGAGTTAATGATACTTGGAGTATTTCAAATAAATATGCCTTTCAACCAAAGGTAAGTGTACAATTATATAATGCTAATGGAAAAGAAATATTTAAAACAAATGATTATCAAAATGATTGGCCTTTTGAAAGTTTAGGCAATCAACGAGTTTTTTATTATAAAATAATAAAAGAAAATATATTGATTAAAGCAGGAACAATATCTGTGTTAGATTAAATGTTTAAAGATGATTAAAAGAATTACATTATATATTATAACGCTATTTTTTACAGTACTTTCTATAGAAGCACAGGTGTCAAGTAGTGCACAGCAGTACAATAGTTTTACTTCACGTAATTTTATGAAGTTTAATCGTTTTTTAACAGTGCCAACTTTTTCATCATTACGAGAAAATAAAACTACAATAACAGCTATTGTACGTAATAGTAATATTGATTTTGAAGACAACCCGAGGTTACACGTGGTTTCGTACGCAGGAAAAATGCGTGAAAACATAGGTGCAGGCTTTGCTATTTATCAGCAAGAAGTTGCAGGTATGAAAGATTTTGGTGCTATCGCGAATTACGCTCAGCGATTGCAATTAAGTCAAAGCCTAGATTTAACCTTCGGTTTTAATTTTTTATATAGTAGAAGTAGTTTAGATTGGGCTAGGGTATTGGTGAAGAATAAAGAGGATTCTTTTTTAAGTAATTTTCAAGATATTCCTATTGTAATGCTGCAACCTGCGGTAACCTTATCGTTTGGTAAGTTTGATGTAGGAGTGTTTTTTGAAAATTTAATTGATTTTAATTTGAAAAATAGCGAATTAGCAACTACTTTTGGCGAAAAAACAATATCAGCTCATGCAATGTATTCTCACGAGTTTACCTACGCTTCAGGTATTTTTGAAGGTACAGATTTGAGAACATTAATAATCGCTAGAAAAGAAGGTACAGAAGGCTTTAGTGGTGCAGGTACTATAATATTAGATTTGCCTAAAGCAGGTTGGATTAAAGCAGGTTACGATAAAACTTATGGTATGTCTGCTGGTTTAGGTGTTAATATTTCTGATAAACTAGCTATAGGATTTAGTTATGAAAAAAATAAATTTTCGGCAACGAATGAAGTTGGTTTGGTTTATACTTTAGGGCAAAAAAGATATACTCGAGAAATATCGAAGAGAAGAACGGGTAAAGTAAATATTACTTTGCCAAAAAGAAAACCTAAGAAAAAACCTGTATATAAAGATGAAGAGCATCATGATTTATCTGATGAACTTCAGCAAGCACAAGACTCTATTAATAATTTAAATAAAAAAGTAGATGAGGTGCTTCGAATTTTAAAAAATCAACCAGCATTAATAAAAGAGGTAATAAAAGAGCCAAAAACATTTATTCCTAAGGAGATTAAAGGCGATGAAAAAGACACTTCTTTAAAGAGAAGATCAAAAGCACCTTGGCGTGAAAGCACTATTACGAAATCTGACGGAGGCGGAGGCGGAACGATGTATTATGTAGTTTCAGATAGGTACAGAAATAAAGAAAATGTAGAGGTTCTAATAGAAAAATGGAACAGATTAGATATAGAGGCTAAATATATTTACGACCCTACCGATAAATGGTATTACGTATATATTGACAGATATGCAAAAGAGTCGGATGCTGAAGATAAAGTGTACGATTTTAACGATAAAACCCGTCTGTTTGAAAATAACGACAAAAACGATCAATCATCAATAAAGATGAAAAAAGGAGGTAAAGATCCTGTTTATGTGGTTAAATTAACTATTGGTGAAAAAGGTGATTCATATAAAGAGCCTAAAAAACAACCGCCAGCAAGGGTAAGAACGATGTCAAACTCACAAGGAATTGAGCCAGGGTATTATTTACAGGTTTATGTAAATTCAAAAAAACCATTAGCAGACAGAAATGTAGATGAGCTAAGAAATGACGATATTGAAGCAGGGTATTTTATAAATCCAACCACAGGTTATATGCACGTGTATATAGCAAAGACAGATAATAGAGAAGAAATTATCCGTTTATATAATAGCAATTTAGATGGCGCGTTTTACGATCGTAAAACGATAGTACATATAAAATAATAAATTTTTAAAGAATTTTCCCAAATAATAAATTTTATCAATATGATGAAAAAAATACTTTTACTAGCTAGTTTATTCTTTACACTAATTTCATTCTCGCAAAAAATAGATGCTTCATTAGAGCGTTTAAGAGAAGGTGAGAGTGTAATGATGGAAAGAACAATGCCTTTATCATTAGGGCAACGTGCCGCAGCAGGTTTTACGCAAAGTGATATTGATAAAAGCTCAGCAGGTATGGATTTAACTTTGCGAGGTAATATGACTTTTATAGGGAATAATAACCTTAGTGTTGATGTTAAAAAAACTAGAGATTTTAGAGAGTTAAATAAAGCATTTGATTTATATCGCTATCCTTATATTTTGAATAATGGTAGTGTTTATACAGGAAATGAGATGCCAAATGACTCATATGATTTAGATTTGTATATATATCAAAATGGTAATATAAGACAAGATTTAGGTAATGGTTCTGCTTACATGGATTATGTTGATGTTGATGGTTCTGTTGATGAGAATGGAGATGGAAAAGATGATACTTTTTCATCAAGCACATCTACTTTAAGTTTACCTAATTGTTCACGTGTAGCTTATGCAGGGTTGTATTGGGCAGGTGTATATCCAAGAGAACATTGGCTTACAACAACGAATCCCTTAAGGTCGGATGATTATGATAAGATAAAATTCAAATATCCTTCATCAACTACGTATAAAAATATAACAGCTGATGAAACTATTTACAATAACAATGAGCCTTATATCTGTTTTAAAGATATAACGACTGAAGTACAAGCAGAAGTAAACCCTAACGGAGTCTATACAGCAGCAAATATTAGAGCTACTAGAGGAGTCGATCATTATAGAGGTTTAGGAGGTGCTTCTGGTTGGGTAATGATTGTAGTTTATGAAAATGATAATGAGTCAAGTAAGAAGTTTTCAGTTTTTGATGGATTTGCAGATATACATGGAGAAACAAAAGATGCTAGTGGTAATGTAATAACTCCAGCAAATGAAGCGGAAATAACTTTTTTGAATTTTAAAACCATACCAAAAGGACCTGTTAATGTAGAGTTAATAATGGCTGCCTTAGAAGGGGATAAAGCAATTCCAGGGGATAATTATCAAATTAAAAATGCAGCAAACAATTATGTAAATGTATTTAACACTATTAGTCCTCAAGATAATTTTTTTAATGGGTCTATTAGTGTTTTTGATACTTATTTAGCTGGCAGAAACCCAGCGAGTACCAATACCCTTGGTTTTGATATAGATCATATTAAAATAAATAACCCAAATAATAGTATTATAGGTAATAATGAAACATCTTTAGATGTTAAGTTTACTACAGGAGGAGATGTTTATTGGCCATTTTTAAATGCGATGTCTGTTGAGGTTGTAGAGCCTGAAATTAAATTAGTGAAAACAGCCGTAGATGCTACAAATACACCTATTACATCAGAAGTAGCCTTAGGAGGTGAGGTGTATTATAATATTACCTTTCAAAATATTGGTACTGATAATGCCAAAAACACGGTAATTGTTGACGAATTAAAAACAACTGTAGATTTTGAAGATGTTTTAGGCAATATTGAAGTTTCTGATTCTCGTATAAGTTATACCTACGAAGCATCAACAGTTTTAAACGGTGGCGGTGGAAAATTAACCTTTACCGTACCCGATGATTTAGTTAAAATAAATGGTGCAGAATATACTATCAAAATAAAAGTAAATGCAACTTCTGATTGTAGTAAATTAAGAGATGCTTGTTCGAATAAAGTAAAAAATCAGGCATTTGCTACTTATGAAAGAGATGAATCAAAATTAGATGCTTCAAACCCAGGTTATGTTCCGGGGTATAATACCTTAACAACAGCAAGTTATGCCGGTTTAGAACCTACGTGTAATTTAGGAGTTCAAGGAACAACAAATTTTGTAATAGATACAAGTAACTGTAAAGGTTCTATACAATTACTTTGTGGTGGCGATGTTGAACTAAGTGCAGGAGCAGGTTTTGACTCGTATGAGTGGATAAATATTGCAAAACCAGCAATAGTATTAGCTACAACTCAAAATTATAAAGCAACAAAAGCAGGAACTTATCAGGTAACTTCAATAGCACCAAACGGCTGTACAGATAAAACAGAAATTATAAATATAGTTGGTTCTAATTTAGCGACAAATCCTTTAAAACCTTTTGTAAATCAGGTGTTACCTATTTGTAATGGTTTTGAATTATCTGAAATATATTTATGTGGAACAGCTGATTTTAGAGAAATAATTTTACCTTTTGGGGCAAGTTTAGCAACGGAAGTAAAATGGTCTAAATTAGATGAAACAAAACCATGTGATGCAACAAAACCAACAGAGTTACCATCAACAAGTAATTGTGCTAATATTGGAACAAATTGTTCTTGGGATGAAATAGGTACTAAAACAGGTAGAGAATTATCAAAGAAATTCGATAAAAAAGGACAATATAAATTAGAAGTTTTATACGATGGACAATGTCCTGCAACGTATTATTTTAATGTGTTTTCAGGAGCTTTAAATCCTAAGTTTGATAAAAAAAATATTGTTTGTGGAGCTAATGGAAGTGTTATCGTAAATGGTGTGCCAAGTGGTTACGAATATAAATTGACTGCACCTAGTGGAAATACAATACCTGTTAATGGTTTTCAAAATAGCAATGAATTTAAAAATTTATCTGAAGTTGGTAATTATGATATAACAATTAAATTAAAAGGATCAACACTTGCATCTTGTAGTTTTAATTATATAGTAAAAATAGATGAACAAGCACTAGATTTAACAGTTGCCCCTGAATTTACTACAAGCTGTGATGGAAAAGCAAGAATAATAGCACAAGTAAACGGTACTTTACCAGGCGATTATATTTATACATTATTAAATAATGTTGGTGGAGTTATTGAAACTAAGGCAGCAACTCCTGACAGAAGTGTAATTTTTGAGGTAACAAATGCAGGATTGTATAGTGTAAAGGTAGCAACTACTACGACTACTTGTACAGAGACAAAAACAACCAGAGTTATTAAACCAACTCCGCTTACATTAACCGCAGTAGCAACTAAAAATATTACCTGTACTGCAGGTTCATCTGATGGAATAATAACTTTAGCAGGAGCTAATGGCGTACCAAATACTACAGGCGACAAATACTCATACGCATTATTATCAATAAATGGAGTCGCTGTTAGCCCAAAAACCTATTTTACAGATACAACATATAATGTGGTAAATGGTAAAGAGGGTGATTATATTTTTGAGGTTACCGATAGTAAAAACTGTACAGCAACGGCAACCGCTACAATTAGCGTAGAAGCGCCTTTGCAATTTTCACATACAGAAACCCAAGTAAATTGTAATAAGAAAGGAACTATAACAGTTGATGTTACTAATAATACAACAGGTTATAAATTAGAATATAGTATTGATAATGCTAATTGGCAGCTATTAAATACTTTTGATACCTTAGATGCTACAACAGCATCAACATTATATACCGTTTATATTAGAGCAACCAAAGGAACATATCAATGTAATTACCAAATACAAAATATTGCTATTACAGAAACTGGAGGTTTATCGGCAGGTGGTGCAGTTGCTACAGGTTTAGAATGTAGTACTGCAAATACTCAAAATAATCCAATAGGAACAATTACGTTTACTGCGCCAACAGGAGGAAAAGCACCTTTTACGTATTTTTATAAACTTGCTTCCGATACTAGTTTTACAACAGTAACCACTGGAAATACAGCCTCAGTTCCTGTTGCAGGAACATACAATACAAAGGTAGAAGATAAAAATGGTTGTTCTTTAGCTTTAGATACCGTTACTATTGATGTTTTACCAACAGAGCCAACTATAAAACATGAAATATTAATTTGTGGTAATACAGCAACAGTTATCATAACACCAAAGGATGCTTCTTATACCTATAGTATAGATGGTATAAATTTTCAAGCTAGTAATGTATTTAAAAATGTAGCTCAAGATTGGTATAAATTTAGCATAAAATATGGTAAATCTTGTACTGTAAAAACCCCGTATGTATCTCTTTATGGGCAACCATTTTCAGGGCGTTTTATCAGTAAAACAGACAGTGATTGTTCTGGTTCTGATAATGGAACAGTAACTATTGATGCAAATAATTTTCAAGGAGGAAGCTATGAGTATTCTACTGATGGTGGAACTACTTGGGAAGAAACAGGAGATAATCCATATCGAATTGTAGGGCTAGCAAAAGGAGATTACGATTTAAAAATTAGAGAAACAATAGGAACAGCACCTAATCAACTTACTTGTGAAATTGATTTAGGTAAACATACCATAGGCGAGCCGACTAAACTAGAATTAATAAATACAGGTATTACAACGCCTGCAACTTGTGTAACAGGGGCAACAATTACTGTAGAAGCAACAGGAGGAACACCTCCTTATAAATTTAGTATTGATAAAGGTGTTACTTGGCAAAATGCAAATGCAAGCAACCAATATATATATACTGATGTAGCAGTAAGCGCTACAAAATACCAGGTAATGTTATTGGATAGTAAAAAATGTGATGAATGTGGTTGTACCGATAATCCTTTTGAAAATGGAAGTTTTGAAGACCGTTATTTTACAGGCTATTATCCTTATATAGCAGATGAATCTAATTTTACAGGATGGGAAACTACCGCAGCCGATAATGAAATGGAACTTTGGTACAAAAATAATTTTGAAAATGTTCCTTCTTATCAGGGTGATAATTTTGTTGAATTAAACGCTAATTCACCAGGTTCTTTATATCAAGAGTTTTGTACAAAACCAGGTGATGTAATTAATTGGTCTGTAGCTCATAGAGGTAGGTTAGGGCGTGATGTAGCTACTGTAAAAATAGGGAAGAGCCTTGCGACTGCAGTGATTAAAGAAACAATGTCTGACGGTAAAACTTGGAAAGAATATTCAGGAACTTATATTGTGCCAGCGGGTCAAACAACAACGGTAATTTCTTTTGATGCTGTAAGTACAGCAACAGGTCATAAAAGTACTGGTAACTTTATTGATGCCGTAAAAATAGAAATTGTAAGAGCTACTTGTGTTCTTAAAGATATTGAGGTAACAGCTGCAGTAGCAGCAACACATACGGCAACAGTTATAGATAGCTGTACCGACCCTAAAATTGAAATTACAACAACAGGAACAGCGCCATATCAATTTACTATTGATAATGGAACTACTTGGCAAACGTCAAATAATGCAACGTTTGTATTTGATACTACCAACGGATTAGCATTGCCAACTACTACGGCTAAAGATTATCAGGTAAAAACAAAAAATGGAGGCGGTTGTGAATCGCCAGTAAGTACGCTTACTGTTTATCCGAAGTTAACAGCTACAGTAACACCAACACCTGAAACGTGTAAAAAAGGATTTTTTACAATTACAGATGTAAAAGGAGGTAGCAATACAAATTATGTATATGCTGTTGTTCTAAAAGACGCAACACCAACAAATACCGATTTTAAACCAATAACGAATCCATCGACTAAAAGTGGTGATTTATCGGCAGGAAACTATGATATTTATATAAGAGATAATGGAGGGAATGTTGGTTTTTGTGAGTATAGAGAAACCAAAAGATTTTATAAAAGCATTCGTCTTCTTGTTGGTACAAAAAGACCACCAAGACAACCAAACTGTTTTGGTGAAAAAGGAACTATTTATTTTTCAGTAGGAGGTAACGGTCTAGCGCCATTTACTTATACTTTAAATGGATTAAATCCTAAAGTAATCGATGATTATGTTTCCTATGCAATAGATAATTTAGACCCAGGGAAGTATGTAATTGAGGTTACTGATGCTAGTGGTTGTACTGCTAAATTTACTCAAGAAATTTTTAAAGCTCCTGAGAAACTAGAAAAAGATGCAGATGCAACACCTATACATTTTACATGTAAAGCAGTAACAGCAAAAGGTGGAATTAATTTTATGAACCCTACGGGAGGAACAAAACCTTATACTTTTTATTATAAAGTAAAAGATCCTTCTGTTGTAAATTATAGTGTAGTTACAGGAAATATAGCAACAGGTTTACTTGAAGGAACTTATGTAACGAAAGTAGTAGATGCAAATAAATGTGAAATAAATTTAAATGATGTTACAATAAAACCTTTACCAACAGCACCAACATTAATAGAATCGGTAGCTTATAATTGTGATGGAAAAGGAACGATTACAGTAAGGCCTTTTGATGTTAGTTATACATATAGCCTAGACGGAGCAACACCACAAACAGGAGCTAATCCAAATGTATTTACTAATTTACAAGTAGGAGATCATACGGTTTCTGTAAATTATGGAAGCGATTGTACTACGGATGTTATTGTTGAGGTGAAAGATAATCAGAAATTTACGGCGGTGGCTAGTTTTGTTGAAAACCCAAAATGTAAAGACGGAACAGACGGAAAAATTAAAGTTGTCGCTTCTTTTGGCTCGGTGGCTGTAAATTCTTTTGAATATTCTACAGATGGAACAACTTGGATTCCTGTAGCTTCAAATGAAGTTATAATTGATACATTTGGTGCAGGAAATCATATAATAGAAGTTCGTCAAAATTTAGGAGGTTGTGAAGTTGATTCAAATGCAATAAAATTAACAGCGCCAGCATCAGAAGTAATTGTAGATTTATCAACAAAAACATTAACTAAAGAAATTACGTGTAATCCAAATACAGGAGCAACTATAACGCCAACAGCAAGTGGAGGAAATGGAGCGCCTTATACTTTTGAATTATTTGATAATGCAGGAACATCTAAAGGTGATACATTTACAAATTTATCAGTAGGAAAATACACCATAATTGCAACAGATAAATTAGGATGTAAATCAGATTCTTTTAAAATAGAAATTAAAGCACCAAAAACAGTAACTTTTACCGCAACACCATCTGTTTGTCATACAGGAAGTGATGCCTCAATTGAACTTACAGATATTAAAGGAAACGATGCTAATTTTACTTTTAGTGTAGCTAAAGGAACATCAATAATAAAAACAGGAAGTGTAACAGGAACTGTACATACAATTTCTGGTTTATCCGCAGGAACTTATAAAGTAACTGTTACTGATGGTTTTGGTTGTTCAAAAACAGAAGATGTTATAATTAATGAGAACTTAACAATTTTAGCAACAACAACACAGCAAACTTGTAATCCTGGAGATTTAACAATTACAGCATCAGGAGGAAAAGATACAAATTACGTTTATGCGGTTGTAACTAGTGGAACAGGAGTTCCAGCAGATGCAGCTTTTAAATCACCAGCACCTACAACAATTACCGCAGGAACTTGGGATATTTATGTAAGAGATAATGGAGGAACAGGAACTTTAGGTACGGATTATTGTCAAGCAATATTTACAACCAATAAAGTAACTAAAATACCAAATCTAACAATAGATACTGTAACGGCTATACAACCAAAATGTAGCAAGGACAAAGGAATAATAAATGTAACAGTTTCAGGAGGAAAAGCAGCTTATACCGTAACTTTAACAGGTTCAGCAGCAACAACACCAGCACAAACAAAAACAGGAAGTGTATTAAGTTATAAGTTTGAAAATTTAGTTGCGGATACTTATACTATTAAAGTTGTAGATGCAAATACTTGTACATCAGAAAAAAAGGAAAAAATTATTGTGCCATCAGCATTAAAAGATGGAAAAGCTGAAGGAACAGATATTTCTTGTCCAAAATCTTCGTCTCAGAATGTAAAAGGAGTAATTACATTTACAAATCCTACTGGTGGAACACCAGACCCAGTAACAGGAAATTATACTTTTTATTATAAACTTAAAACTGATACAAATTATACCATAGTTATAGGTAATTCGGTTTCAGGGTTATCAGAAGGAACTTATAAAACAAAAGTTTTAGATATAAATGGTTGTGAGAAAGAATTAGAAGATATTACTATAGCCTATCCAACACAACCAGATTTTAAATATGAATATATAGCGAATTGTGATGGAACATTTAATGTAACAATATTACCTAAAGATTCTTCATATACTTATATTTTAGAAAATGTTAGCGGTTCTACTTATAAAATAGAACAACTAGGGAATAATGTATTTACTAATGTAAGTATGAATTATCCTAATATATTATATTATGAAGTTAAATATGGAAATGATTGTGTTTTTGGTGAATATAGAAGAGTGTTAAAGAACAGTATTTTTAATGCTGAAGTATCAACATTTGAAAACCCGAAATGTAATAACGAAAATACAGGAAGTATAACTGTAAAAACGTATTATACAACGAATCAAGGAACACCAAATACAATTAATAAATTTCAATATTCTATAGATGGAACAACTTGGAAAGATGCAAATACAAATCCGTTTAAAATTGATGGATTTAGTGCAGGAACTCATACTATAAAAGTTCGACCAAGTGCAACATCGCCATCAACTTGTGATGTTAGTTTAACAGCTTCGGAATTAATAAATCCAAGTAAAGTAGAAGTTACAAAAGCACCACATACACAAATTACTTGTACTTCAACAACAAGTACGATAACACCAACAGCAAGTGGTGGAAATGGTGGAGCTTATACTTATACTGTTGAATCTTTGGATAATTCAGGAAATTCATTAAGTCCTAAAGTTATAAGCTCAACTCTTACAGGTTTATCCGCAGGAAAATATAATGTTGTAGCAAAAGATAAATTAGGATGTGAATCGATAGCTTTTCCTATAACTATTGCTGATAAAAAAGATGTTGAATTTACAGCAACACCATCAGCTTGTCATACAGGAAATGATGCGTCAATTACACTAGATGTTACCAAAGGAAACGGAACTTATAATTTTGCTTTAACAGGAACAAGAAATATAACAGGAAATATAACAGGAAAATCACATACAATTCCTAATTTATCCGCAGGAACTTACACCGTAACTGTAACAGATGGTTTTGGTTGTGAATTGGAAGTAAAAGATATTATAATTAATGCAAAAATTACAGCAACACTAAGAAAAACACAAGCAAACTGTAATGATGGAAGCTTGATAATAGAAAACGTAGCAGGAGCAAGCGGAACAGATTATGTGTATGCCGTTGTATCTGAAGGAAGTCCTGTACCTACTACTTTTATAGCAATAACAAATCCACTAACAACAGTTAGTTTATCCGAAGGAAAATATGATATTTATGTAAGAGATAATAACGGAAATGCAGGTTATTGTGAATTTAAAAGACAAAGAACAATAACTAAAATTGCAGATTTAACAGCAACAGCAAAAACGCCAATACAACCAAATTGTTTTGGTGAAACTGGTAGTCTTGTTTTTGAAATATCAGGAGGAAAAGCAAATTACACTTATGTTTTAAATGATGGAACAAAAGATATAACTCCAGCAGCAACATCGATTACTGTAGTAGGAAACACACATACAATTGCTGATTTAGTTGATGGAACTTATAAAATTACTGTTACAGATGCAAATAATTGTACTTCTGAAATTACAAATCAAACAATTGAAGCTCCAGATAAATTAGAAAAAGATGGAGATTCAACACCGATACATTTTACTTGTAAAACAGTAAAAGGAGGAATTGATTTTGTAAACCCTAAAGGAGGAACAGGCGTTTATACTTTTTCTTATAAATTAGATGGAACACCTGTTACAGCTTTTACACCAGTTGTAGGAAATCAGCAGTTAGATTTAGATGCAGGAACTTATAATATTAAAGTAAAAGATGCTAATAATTGTGAAATATCTTTAAACGATGTTACAATTAATCCATTACCAACAGCACCAACATTAACAAAATCGGTAGCTTATAATTGTGAAGGGAAAGGAACGATTACAGTAACAGCAACTCCATCGGCAGTATTGCCAATAATATATACATATAGCCTAGACGGAGCAACGCCACAAACAGGAGCTAATCCAAATGTTTTTGCTGATTTAGATGCAGGTTCTTATACGGTATCTGTAGGGTATGGAAGTGATTGTTTTACAGATATTGATGTAATTGTAGCAAATGATAAAAAATTCGATGCAAAAGTAACCAATACGGTAAACCCGACATGTTTTGGAGCATCTGATGGTAGTATTACTATTGAAGCTGTAAATGCAACATTGCCGTATGAATATTCTACGGATAATGGAGGAACTTGGAAAAGTGCAGCTACAAATATTGTTACTGAATCAGCTTTAGCAGACGGAACGTATGATGTTAAAGTAAGACAAAATAATACAGCACCACTTTGTGAAGTTATTGTATCAACAGAAAAATTAGATAATCCTGATAAAGTAAAAGTTACCGCAACAGTAGAACAAGAAATTACGTGTAGTGCAACAGGAACAGAAGTTGGAGCAACTATAAAAGCCATAGGAACAAAAGGAACTTCTCCTTATACTTATGAATTATTTGATAATACAAATACTTCTTTAGGAAATACATTAACAGGAATTACAGTAGGAACTTATACAGTTGTTGCTACGGATAAAAACGGAACAGGTTGTAAGTCAGATCCTGTTACGGTTGTTGTTAATCAGAAGGAAGACATCGAATTTAAATTAACGCCAGAATATTGTTATGACGGAACTAACGGAACTATCGTTGTTGAAATAACAGCTGGAAATGGTAATTATCAAATTAAAACAAATACGGGTACTTGGCAAAATTTAACGCCAACATCAACTACGGCAACAACTGAAACATACACACTTACAGGTTTATCGCCAAAAGAACATACAATTACAGTAAGAGATAAATCGAATTGTGAAGTAAGTGATAAAGTAACTATTTACCCTGAATTATCGGCTACGCATACAGCTACAAATATTAGTTGTAAAGATGGTAAAATTGTAATTATACCAAACGGCGGTGATGCGGATTATAAATATACAATAACACCATCGGCAGGTACTTCAATTTTAGGAGATGAAATAACAATAACACAGCCAGAAACTTATACGGTTACCGTTCAAGATAAAAATGGCGGTGCAAATGCGTGTCCAGTTGTTTTATCAAACATTAAAATAGATAAAATAACGCCTGTTAAAATTACAACAACAGAAAATCAACCACAATGTAATGGAAATAAAGGAAGTATTGATGGTAAAATTACTGCAAACACTGGGCAAGCTCCTTTTACAATTACATTAAAAGATAATTTAAATACTGTAATAGAAACTTTAACCAATCACACGTTACCAGAATTTAGCTTTAATAATATTCCTGCGGGAACAGGTTACAAAGTAGAAATTACAGATAATCTTACTTGTACAGATATTAAAACATTTGATTTAATAGAATTACCATCAATAGTTCTTAATATTGAACCTGTCTTACCAGATAATTGTACTACAGATATAGCAAATACAGGTTTTGACTTTAATTTTGGAAGTTTAACTTTAGCTGATTACGCTCCTTATACTTTACAATACACTTTAGATGGAGATAACGGTACAGGTTGGACAAATATGAATACGCTTACGTCTTCATTAAGTGTAGCGCCACATCCAACACCTGGAGATAATTTATATAGTATAAGAAATTTAGCCCCAGGTTCACAACATACACCAGCAATTAGAATTTTAAATGCAGATGGTACTGTACGAGGTTGTCAATTAAACAACGGTCTTTTTGTGATGCCCTATAGTGTAAATGGTGTAAAAATAGCCATTACAGTAATTGCAGGTGATTGTACAACAGGATATACAGTTACTGTTGAGGCAATTCAAGGAGTTGGTCCTTTTGAGTTCTCTTTAACGCCAGACCCTATTAATCCATCAACAGTTCCAGGTTTTTTAACTTGGTATGATGCTGAAGACCCTACTTTATCAGCAACTAATACAAATGACCCTGGTTCTAATTATAGAAGAAAAATATTTACAAATATAATTCCTGAAGTCGAGTATGATTTTTATGTAAGAGATAAAAGTACTAGTTGTATTGCTGAAGCAAAAGATCAGGCAATGACTCCTGCATCAGATTTTGATGTTGCTATAACACCAATAGTTACAAGTCAATCATGTTCTGGAATTAATAATGGTGAATTATCATTTAAAATAGAAGATACTGATGGCGTTTTAAATGGTAAAGAATTAAATTGGCAATTATATGATGGTCTTAATGATATTCCTTTAGCAGGAATAAATGGTACAATATCAAATACACAAGGATATCCTTTTACATTAAATTCAACAATAGTACCAGAGCCTTTATTACAAGGGTTGTCATCTGGTTTATATTTTATTGTTATTGAAGATGCAAATAATGGTACAGTTCCTAATGTTTGTAAATGGGGAAGTAAAGATGTCCAAATATTTAAAGGAACTCCTTTTGTTGGTAACTTAAATAAACTAAAAGATATTACCTGTGCTTCACCTGGTCAAATCAGAATTGATGGCGTAACAGGAGGTTTTGGAGATTATACTTATACGGTTACAGCAATTACAAATTCAACACAAGCAACACCAATAACAATTCCAACAGGAATAAATACTTTTGATGTACTGTATGCAGATGTAACAGATAAATCTTTAGATGTTGAGGTAACAATAACAGTTACTGATAAAAATCAATGTTCTTTTGAATTACCTAAAGCAACTTTAACAGTAAGCCAAAGCCCAACAATTAACCCTGTAACGGTAAATAGTTGTGGAGCTGTAAATACTATTGATATTAATACAACAGGAGGTTCTGGAGATTATCAATATTCATTAGATGGAACTAATTTTCAAGTACCAATAAGCACAGCGAATCATACAATGAATGTTTCTGATGGTTTAAATCAAATATTAACAGTAAAAGATGCAAACGGTTGTATTGCTACTGCTAATTTTAATGTTTATCCTGACATTACTTTTGATATTGATAACATAACAGTACCAGATTGTAATACTAGCAATAATTCAGCGGATAATGCAACAGCAACTATAACTGTAAATACAGGTTCAGGTTCAGGAAATTATCAATATAGTTTAGATGGTGTTTTACCAGCTGTAGATATTATAGGAACTACGGTTACTTTTCCTACAACTTTAACACCAGGGAGTCATACTATTAAAATTATTGACAAACTGAATCTTACTTGTACATTAGAGAAAACATTTACAGTATCAGAACCGATAAAACCTAGTTTTACGCATACGTTTACCGATAGTAAATGTGCTACGGATAATTCAGGAACAATAACATTAACAAGTACTGAAACTTTAACATATACTATAAATCCAGCAGTAGCAGGAAGTTTTGATAATATAACAAATACATTTACAGGTTTACCACCAAATACCTATGCTGTAACAGCAACAGGAACTAACGGTTGTACAACTGAAATTAAAGATATAATAATAACAGAATTTAAAGCAATAACAGTACCTACACCAACGGTAGCAAATGGAGGTATAACAGAGTTTGCGTGTACAACAGGAAACACAAGAAACAGTGCAATTGTAAAAGTTGATAAAACAGCCATAACAGAAGGAAGTGGAACTTATACAAAAGCAGAATTTGTATTTACGCCAAACGGTGGAGGAGCAGTAGTAACACCAACCGCTTCATCAAATTTTGAATTTACTACGGATAATGTTTTAGGTGGAACAGTTGATATTACTGTTTATGATGACCAAGGGTGTAAAGGAACAACATCAGCAACAATAGCTGCTTTTACACCGATTGCAGATTTATTAGCAATACCAAAAACAGCAATCACTTGTTCAACAAATGAAAGTATTGAAGTAACATTTACAGGAATTGCAACGGAAATTAAAGTCGTAGATGCTAATGGAATTAATTATGATTCAACGCCAGCAACAGCATCAGCATCAGGAACAGTATTTACAAATTTACCAGTAGGAAAATACACGATAACTATTAAAAATGATAAAGGTTGTGAATTAACAACTTATCATACAGTAAAAGAAATTCCTGCTTATACTATTCTTCTTTCAGATAAAATAGATACATCTTGTATAAATTCAAGTACAGGAAGTATTAAAATTGATGTTGATAATTATACAGGAAATTATGATTATACAATAACAGAAACTATATTAGGAACTGTAAAAACAGGAACAGGAATTACAGCAGGAACACCAAAAGAAATTCCAGGTTTAAAAGCAGGAGATTATACGGTTAATGTAACAATTGGAGCAGGTACAAATCCTCAAAATTGTACTGTTAACCCAATAGATTTTGAAATTAAAGATGCTCCAGCAGGTGCGTTAAGTGTAAAAGCAGAAGAAACATCAGCAGTACAATGTATAGATGATGCAAATGCAACAATTACTGTAACCGAAACAAAAGGTGGTTGGGGTGATTATGAATATCAATTGGAAAAAGAAAATGAAATAACTAAGATTTATAGTATTGTAAAAGATTTCACAACAAATACAACGAATAATGTATTTACAGGTTTATCTCATGGAACTTATAAAGTTAGCGTAAGAGATACTTTAGGTTGTATTGTTCCTTCTAATGATATAATAATTGCAAACCCAACGCAAGTAGAATTTACAGTAACTAAAGATGATACGGTTTGTGATGCTTCAGGTGGAGAAATTAAAGTAGAAGCATCAGGCGGAAAAGCGCCTTATACTTATACTTTAACAAATACAACTTCAGGAGTTGTAAAAACAGTAACTATAACCGATAAAGAATACACATTTACAGGTTTATCAAAAGCAAATTATACGGTAAGCGTAAAAGATGGGAATTTATGTGATGGAACTGTAAAAACAGTAGGAAATGATACCGTAGAAATCTTTGATGATATTGTATTTAATGAGCCAACACTTGTTACAGAATTAAAATGTAAAACGAATGGTATTGATAATACAGACGCATCTTACGAAATAAATGTAAGTGGCGGAAGTGGAAGTTTTACGTATTCAGTTATTGATAAAAATGACACAACAAACATCATTACAGTTATAACAGCAACAACTCCACCAACTTTTAAAACAAGTGTAGCAGGAGATTATACCATAACAATTAAAGATACAGGAGTAACAGGTACTTGTTCAGAAATAGTAAGAAACTTTACTATTGAAGAATCTGTTAAGCCATATTTTGAAGCAGAAGCAACAACAACGGGTATTTGTAACGGAAGTTCAACAGGTGTAATTACTATAATTTCAGAATTACAAAATGGAATTAATGATTTAGATTATACGATAAATGCAACTCCAGTAATAAACTTTGATAAAGCAACAAAAACTTTCAAAGGTTTAAAAGCAGGAAAATATATTGTTACAGGAACAGGAACTAACGGTTGTACATTTGTTCATGCTGAAATAGAAATAACAGAAACAGCTAAAGTTACAATTGGAGCAAATGCAATAAGTGATGTTGCGTATAGTTGTACAAATCCAACGGCAACGATAACTGTTGATAAAGATAGTATATCAGGCGGAAATCTAAATAAAAATTATAATGTAGCATTTGTGTTTACGCCAACAAGCGGAACAGGAAAAACTCAACCCGCTTCATCAAACTTTACGTTTACTACGGATAACACTTCAGGAGGAAAAGTTAAAATTATCGTTTCTGATGACCAAGGTTGTTCATCTGCGGAAGAAGAAGTAACAATTCCAGCTTTTGCACCGATTTTAGATTTATCAGCAACACCATCAACTAAAATAACTTGTTCAGCAAATGAAAGTATTAAAGTAAGTTTTACAGGAACGATAAAAGATATTACAGTTGTAGATGATAATGGAACAACTTATAATTCAACTCCAGTAAATTCATTAACATCACCAATAGAATTTACAGATTTACCAACAGGAAATTATACAATATCAGTAACCGATGCAGTAACAGGTTGTGATGCAACAACATTCCATACGGTAGAAGCTGCACCAGTTTATAATGCAGTAATTACAAACCCTGTAAATGTATCTTGTAAAGGAGGTAGAGGAACTGCAATTTTAAATATTCAAGAAACAGGATTAGCATTACCTTATACAGGTGCTTATGATTATGAAGTATTGGATGAATCAAAAAATTCATTTAATCCTCCAATAAAAGTAACAGGAGTTAATGGAGAGCAAACAATTTCAAATTTAAAAGCAGGGAATTACACCGTTAAAATTACGATGACGGATTCTCCAAATTGTTTGCCAATATATAAAGTCTTTGAAATTAAAGAACCAACAGATGATTTAAGTGTAACAGGAACACCAACAAAAGTAAGTTGTATTGGGCAAGAAGATGGAACAATTACTGCAACAGCAACAGGCGGTTGGAATAGTTCTTATGAATATCAATTGGAAGATAATTTGGGAACTGCTATTACAGTAAAAGATGCTTTAGGAGCTGATGTTATTTATGATTTTGCAAATAACGGAAGCAACAACATCTTTAAAAACTTACCTGCAGGAACTTATAAAGTTCAAGTAAAAGATGCTTTAGGTTGTGATGTTGAATCTGTTGATGAGGTAGAAGTAGAAAATCCAAAGAAAGTAGAATTTACAGTATCAAAAGATGATACTGCTTGTGATAATAAAATCGGTGGAGAAATTACAGTAACAGGTTCTGGCGGAACAGGAACTTATACCTATGTTTTAACAGATGATACAATTCCTGCAATAGTAAGAACACAAACAGGAGTTACAGCAGATTACACATTTACAAATTTACCAGCAGCAAATTATACGGTAACAGTAAAAGATACAAACCAGTGTAACGGAACTGTAAAAACATCAGGAAATGATACACTAGAAATTTTTGAAAATATTGATTTCCCAACACCAACCTCTACAGATTTATTAACATGTGTTAGTACAGATGAGGTAACGTTTAATATCGTTGCAAGCGGAGGAAGTGGAACTTTTACCTATGGAATTGTTAAAAATGAAGTATCTGGAGATATTGAAGAGCTAGCAACAACAACTTTTACGAGTCCAAAAATATTTAAAACAAACGAAGCAGGAACATATACTGTAACTATTACAGATACAGGAGCAATAGGTAATTGTTTAAATCCAATAACAAGAACGTTTACTGTTAATGAACCTGCACAGCCAGATTTTAATCTAAAAGCAACAACAAATAATATTTGTTTTGGTAGTTCTGATGGCGTAATTACGGTTAATGAAGTTTTTATAGCAGAAGTGAATCCTGTAACTTATACAATAAGTTTAAATGGCGGAACGTTAACTTCTGCTCAAGAAACTTTTAATACAGCAAAAAGAACTTTCACAGGTTTACCAAAAGGAACTTATACAATAACAGCAAAAGGAGATAACGAATGTCCGACATCTAAAGATGTAAAAATTGAGCAATTAGATAAAGTTACAATTGGAGTAAATGCAATACAGAACGTTACTTATAATTGTGATGTAGCAAACCCAAAGGCAACGATAACTGTTGATAAAAATCAAATTTCAGGCGGAAACGGAGATGTAAATAAAAATTACAATGTAGAATTTATATTTACGCCAACAGGCGGAACAGCAGAAGCACCAATTTTAGATTCTACATTTACTACAGATAATGTTTTAGGAGGAACAGTTAAAATTAAAGTTACAGATGACCAAGGTTGTGATTCAGATATAAAAACAGTTACTATCCCTGCTTTTGCACCGATACTACCAAGCGATATTCAAATATCACATACACCAACTTGTGAAGTTGATAAGCAAAGTGTTACTGTTAAATTAGATAATTTAGACGCTTCAATAGCTCCTGTTATTTTTATTGAAATAACAAAGCTTGATGGAAGTATTTTGTCTAAAAAATTACCAAGACCACAAGATGGTAGTGGAGTAGTTTTTGATAAATTACCTTTAGGAGATTATGAAGTTTCAATTACACATCCAATAACAAACTGTATAATAACGAAAACCTATACAATTAAAGAACCAGTTTATAATGTTCTTTATTCTGATGTTGAAAACACAACTTGTGTAGGTTCGGCAACAGGAAGCGTGGTTATAGATGTTCAAAAAGGAAACGCATTTACATCAGCATTTTATATAGGAAAGTATGATTATGAAGTTTTCAACTCGATTGGAAATTCATTAACACCTGTAAAATCAGGAAATGTACAACCAGCAACAGGAACAACAAACCCGCTTACAATTTCAGGTTTAAAAGCGGGAAGTTACGTTGTGAAAATTACAGATATTGATAATGCTACAGCGTGTAGTTTTACATCCGCAGTATTTAAAATTGAAGATGCTCCAGCAGGAGAATTAAAAGTAACAGCAGAAATTTCATCAGAAATAACTTGTAATAACGATAACAATGCAACAATTACTGCAACAGCAACAGGCGGTTGGGGAAGTAATTATGAATATCAATTAGAAATAAAAAATACGACAACAAATATTTATGAAGTTGTAAAAGATGCCTCATCAGTTGATATTAATTTTGCAAATAATAAAGGCAATAACATCTTTAAAAACTTACCTGAGGGAACTTATAAAGTTCAGGTAAAAGATGTTTTAGGATGTGACAACGTATATTCTAAAGAGCAAATTATAGTAAACCCAAAACCAGTTACTTTTAAAACAGAAATGATTGCAAATATTTGTTCAGATACAAAACCAGCAATTAAAGTAACCGCACAAGGAGGTTCAGGGGAATATATTTATACATTAAAAGATAGTGCAGGAATCGAAGAAAGTATTAAAACAACTTCTTTAACACATACTTTTGAAAATTTATCTGTAAATAATAACGAAGATTATACGGTAAGCGTAAATGATGTAAAAGGATGTGTCGGAACTCCTGAAATAGTAAATGCAGATGTCGTAACAGTTTATCCTGAACTTGAGTTTTATTTAACGCCGGGTAAATTAACCTGTCAACCTGATGGAACAACTACTGAAAATGCAGAGTATATCATAAATGTAACAGGCGGAAGTGGTGATTTCGATTATTCAGTTGTTGATAAAAATGATGCGACTAACATAGTTGCAGTTATAAAAACAACGCCCCCAACTTTTAGCATCGCAGATGCAGGAACGTATATTCTGAAAATTACAGACAATAAAGCAGAAAGTACCTGTAATTCAATTACAAAAGATTTTATAGTTTATGATAAATTAGTACCAGATTTTGAACCAAAAATACTTGTAAATAATATTTGTAACGGAAGTTCTGATGGTGTTATTTATATTCCAAACGGAGCTAATCCTTTAACATATACGATAACATCGGATCCTACTAATGCAATTGCATATAGTGGAACTTTCAATCCAACAACAAATAAATTTGAAGGATTATCGGCAGGAAATTATACTATTACAGGAAAAGGAACAAACGGCTGTATAAAAAATAAAGATGTAACGATTGTTGAAAAATCAGAAATTACTATTGATATCAATAAAATATCGGTAACGCAATTTGCTTGTACAACAGGAACTAACCAAACAAATATGGCAACGGTAACTGTTACAGATGCAATTAATGGCGGAACAGTTCCTGGAGGAGTTCAAAATATTAACAGAATCGTATTTGTGTATGATAACGGAACACCTTTAGATGCTACGGATGATATTGAACAAGATGAAAATGATTTGACCTTTAATATTGTTAATAATAATAACGATATTAAAGCAGGAACTGTTACAATTACGGTTTACGATGCACAAAATTGTTCATCAGCAACAACAACAGTTCCTATTGATGCTTTTCAAAAAATAGGAGATGCAGAAATTAAAATAATTCAAAAATTAGATTGTACCAATAAAGAAACAATTACTGTAAAAGCAAACCCTAATATCGCAAACTTAACTTATACGATAAAAGGAACGAACACAACTTATACTGATACAAAAACAACAGGTATTGCAACATTTACAGGTTTAGATCCTGATGTTTATACCATAACAATTACAAACCCAGCAACAGATTGTATATTCACAACAAGTCATACTGTAAAAGATAAACCAACATTTAATATCAAAATTGGCGATACTCGAAGAACTTGTTTTGATGCAGCAGCAGATGCAGCAACAGCAACAGTAACTTTAGATATTGAAACTATTATTGCAGATGCTGATTATACAGGCGCTTATACTTATGAAGTTGTAGATGTAAATGGAACAACAGGAAATGTTTATTCTACAGGAAACGGAACAGGCGGAGTTCAAAATATGATTTCAGGCTTAACTGCAGGAACTTATAAAGTAAAAGTAACGATGACCGATGCTCCTGGATGTGATGTTTTATCTAAAGATTTTACCATAAACGAACCACCAACGCAACCTGAATTAAACTTAGACAGTAGTATTGTAACGTTTATCAGTTGTAATTCTGGCAAAGGAGGTATTATTTTAAAAGCCGATGGCGGTTGGGGTAATTATGAATATCAATTAGAAGAAGCAACAGCAGGTATAGTAAAACCTTTTAGTAAAAATAATAAATTTGAGAAATTAGAAGAAGGAAACTATACTGCAACGGTAAGAGATATTAATAACTGTGAAGCAACTCGTAGTTTTGTATTAGTGAAAGGAGTACAATTAACTGTGAAAACTGAAGTTAAAAATAATGTTTGTGAAGGTGAAAAAAATGCGAGTATTGAAGTAAACGTAACTGGTGGCGGGCAAACGCAAGATACTTCAATAAGAATTTACAGTTATATTTTAAAATATCCGACTGAATTAGGTGGATTAGAATTAGAGCAAACCTCAAATATTTTTACAGGCTTACAAGCAGGAAATTATCAAATAAGAGTGATTGATAATAAATACGGTTGTGCTACAGGACCTTTAGAAAATGTTAAGGTTGAAATTAAAGATCCTAATAAAGTAACAATATCATCTGTAAATATTACAGAAGATATTACTTGTGATATTCCAACAGCAAGCGTTGAGGTTACAGCAGGTGGTGGAAAAGCACCTTACGAATTTAGTACCGATGGAATTAATTATACAGCATCAGCAAGTACTACTTATACTTTTACAGGGCTTAACCCAGGGGTAAATACATTTTATGTAAAAGATACTGAGCAGTGTGTAACAACAACAACCGCTACAATTGCTGAATATGTGCCTTTAAAAGCAACTTTAAATGTAGATTTAGGTTTTATTACTTGTAAAGATGATAGCAACGGAGTGTTATCGGCAACAGTAACAGGTGGTTTTGGAAATTATGAATATCAGTTATTAGCAGGAAATGGTGTAGCAATTACAGGAGTTTGGCAAACCTCAAATACTTTTTCAGGCTTAACACCAGCAACCTATAAAATTAAGGTAAGAAGTACCAATAGGTTTGGTGAAGTTTGTGAAATGGAAACCACAAATAAGCACAAAATAGAAGAACCAAAAATTTTAATTCCTGATGTAAAGGTTACACAGCATGTAACCTGTAATGGTGGAAGTACAGGTATTATTACAGCATCGGCAACAGGTGGAACTAAACACTATGAATATAATATTGTTTCAGATCCCGCAAGTTTTGAATATCCTGCAAATAAATTTGTTCAAGATGGCGTATTTACAAACTTAAAAGCAGGTACATATTATGTAACTGTAAAAGATGTTAGAGGTTGTACACAAGCAGCTATAGAGGTAACTGTTAAACAACCAAATAATATAGATATAACCGCAGTAGCGATAACTCAACAAGTTTGTATTAATGATGCAACACCAACAATAACAGTTAATGTTACAGGAGGAACACAGCCATATTACATCAGTATAAACAATGATGAATTGCTAGTTCCATATTTTCTAAATCAAATTACCTTAGGAGCAAATGAAGGAATTAAAGCAGGAAAAAAGTATTCGATTAGCGTTCGAGGAAAAGATAAAGGTTGTTCAGTAGCAAGGTTAGGTACACAAACAACAACAGAAGCTATTGATTTACAAGTAACCGTCGATTTTGAATATGTTTGTGAATCAGGAAACATTGTTAAAGCAATGGTTGCTGATAAATATAAAGACGATGTAATTTTTACTTTAGATAACGGTATAAATGCTCCTTTAACCAATACAACAGGTGAGTTTATAGATGTAACATCAGGCGATAGTTATAAAGTAACGGCAACGCATACTGCTTCTACTTGTACAGAAACTTCTACGGATGAATTTGATATTCAAGACATTCAAGCATTAGCAATGACTATTGACGATTCTAAGAAAAATAAATTAATAGCCAATGTTAATTTTGGTTTACCGCCATATAACTTTACTCTTGACGGAGTAGATTATGGACAAGACAATGAGTTTACCATTTTACAAACCAAAGAATATGAAATTAAAGTAACCGATGCTAGAGGTTGTGAGGTAATGCTACTTGTAACAGGAAAATATGTAAGTATAAGCGTATTGAATTTATTTACCCCTGATGGTGACGGAATTAACGATTTCTGGTATCCTTTAGAAGTAGAAAATTATCACAATATAAAAGTGTATATCTATGACAGATATGCTCGTAAAATTCAAAACTACCAAGGATTAACTCAAGGATGGGACGGAACTTACCAAGGGAAACCATTACCAGCAGGAGATTATTGGTACACCATTTATTACAATGAATTATCAGGTGAAGAGAAAAAATTAATGGGGCACTTTACTTTATACAGATAAAAAATGAGAAAAATATTCATAACAATAAGTATTCTAATTTGTAGCGTAAAATTAGTGGCTCAGGAAATTAACTTACCACAATATGTAAGCCATATGGCAGATAATCCTTTTTTGATATCGCCAAGTTATGCTGGTATTGGCTCGGAATTTAAGGTTCGATTAAATGGTGTAAGTCAGTGGATTGGGGTTAAAGAATCTCCTGATACACAATCGTTAATTATAGATGCTCGTTTGGCAGAGCGTTTTGGAGGTGGGCTAACTGTTTTTAATGATAAAAATGGGTTTACAAGTCAAAAAGGAATTAAATTATCATTGGCAAGTCACTTAACGCTAAGTCAATTTCACGATAGTTTTTTATCCTTCGGATTGACCTATAATTTTGTACAGTTTGGGATTGATACTTCTCAAAATAATTCAGGACAAATAGTATCTAATAAATCGGAAACAAATTCTAATTTTGATGTAGGACTGTTGTACCGTTACGAACGTTTTAGTATTAGTGTAAACGCAAATAATATTTTAGATAAAAAAATAGAGAATTTATTAACAAGTGAGCCAGAAGATTTAGGGCGTTACACTGTTTATACTTCTTATGTTTTAGCTAGAATTAGCAATAAAATAGAAATAGAGCCGTCTATATTTGTAGAATATTATGAATCTGACAAAAGATCAAGAACAGATTTGAATGTAAAAGTGAGAAAAGGTATTTATGATGGTTATGTTTGGGCAGGTTTAAGTTATACCTCATTAAATGATCAACTATTTAAACCACATGCTCTTGCACCTTTAGTAGGGTTAAAAAAGAATAATTTATATATGTCGTACGGTTTTAGTATCGATTTAAATAAAACACAGAATTTTAATTATGGAAGTCATATGATAACACTTGGTTTTGATTACGATAGACGTCCAAGTTTAGCAAGATGTACCCAAAAAATGATTATTTTTTAAAAAAATAAAATAATAATTGAACATCCTCAAGCTAAAACTTGAGGATTTTCTTTTTCTTTGCAATAATGGAAAATCAAAAAAAAAACAATAAAGTTTCAGTAAATCTTAATAAATTTATAAGTAGTACAGGGATTTGTTCTCGTAGAGATGCTGAAAAATTTATTAACGCAGGTAGAGTTACAATCAATAAAAATGTAGCACAATTAGGTAATAGAGTTTCTAAAGGAGATGATGTTCGGGTTGATGGTCGACGTTTAATAGTTAAAGAAACAACACTTTATATCGCTTTAAATAAACCCGTAGGCATTGTTTGTACTACCGATAGTCGAGAAAAAGATAATATAGTAAAGTTTGTAGGGCATCCTGACAGGTTATTTCCAATTGGTCGTTTAGACAAACCATCGGAAGGGTTAATTTTTTTAACCAACGATGGCGATATCGTTAATAAAATACTAAGAGCAGGAAACAATCATGAAAAGGAATATATTGTGACTGTTGATAAAAAAATTACAGATGAATTTATTGCTAAAATGAGTAACGGAATACCGATGTTAGGAACGGTAACTCAAAAATGTAAGGTTGAAAAAATAACAGATTTTATATTTCAAATTACCTTAACCCAAGGATTAAATCGTCAAATCCGTAGAATGTGTGAATATTTAGAGTACGAGGTAACTAAATTAAAGCGTAATCGTATTATGAATGTTTCTTTAGGAAATTTAAAATCTGGAGATTGGCGTGAGTTAACCGAAAAGGAAATGAACGAAATTAATCAAATGATTTCTAGTTCATCAAAAACTGAAGAAGCTTCTGATTTTAAGAGGAATAAGTTGAAACAAAGCAAGCGGGCAAGGGAAGAAAATCAAGTAGGTCAAGCAAATAAATCAGGTCAAAAAGGACAGGTAAAACAAGCGAAAAAAGCAAAACAAACAGATAATAAAGAGCAAGTTAATAAAAAAAGTGCTGCTTTTAGAAAAAAATCGCCAAAAACCATACGAACTGCAAAAGCACATGCAAGGGCTAAATCAGCAGCAAGAAGACGTAAATAAAGCCTGTTTTATAAATAAAAAATAATAGCTAAAAAAAACCTAAAAAGACCTTACACGTTTATTTTTTAGTAAATAAACGTATATTTGCCGCCTATGCAATTCGACTTAAAAATAACAGACCCAAAAAGTAAAGCCCGCGCAGGAGTTATTACTACCGATCACGGAACAATTGAAACACCAATTTTTATGCCAGTAGGAACTGTTGGTACAGTAAAAGGTGTACATCAATCTGAATTAAAAGATGAAATAAACCCCGATATAATTTTAGGGAATACGTACCATTTATATTTACGCCCAAAATTAAAAACTTTAGAAGCCGCAGGTGGTTTGCATAAGTTTATGAATTGGGATCGAAATATTCTAACTGATAGTGGTGGATATCAAGTATATTCATTATCTGGAAGAAGAAAAATAAATGAAGAAGGTGTAAAGTTCAAAAGCCATATTGATGGTTCAATGCACTTTTTTACACCTGAAAATGTTATGGAAACTCAGCGTACTATTGGTGCTGATATAATCATGGCTTTTGATGAATGTACACCATATCCTTGCGATTATAACTACGCAAAACGTTCAATGCACATGACACACCGTTGGTTAACACGTTGTGTAAATCATCTAGAAAAACTACCTTTTAAATACGGGTATAAACAAGCATTTTTCCCGATTGTTCAAGGAAGTACCTATAAAGATTTAAGAAAACAATCTGCAGAATATATCGCATCCGTAGGAGCAGAAGGAAATGCCATTGGAGGATTATCAGTAGGCGAACCAGCCGAAGAGTTATACGCAATGACCGAAGTTGTAACTGCTATTTTACCTGAAGATAAGCCTCGTTATTTAATGGGAGTTGGTACGCCAATTAATATTTTAGAAAATATCGCACTAGGTATTGATATGTTTGACTGTGTGATGCCAACACGTAACGCTCGTAATGGAATGTTATTTACTGCACATGGGTCTATCAATATTAAAAATAAAAAATGGGAAAATGATTTTTCTCCTATTGATGATATGGGAATTACCTATGTAGATACTATGTATTCTAAAGCGTATTTACGTCACTTATTTGCGGCAAAAGAAATGCTAGGAAAGCAAATTGCGTCTATTCATAATTTAGGGTTTTATCTATGGTTAACAAGAGAAGCTAGAAAGCATATTATTGCTGGTGATTTTGTACAATGGAAAGATAAAATGATCAAACAAATGGATAACCGTTTATAAAATATTTTTTTTTGAAGATACTTGATTGGTACATATTAAAGCGTTTTTTGGCAACATTTCTATTCACCTTATTAATATTAATACCTATTGCGGTAGCTATTGATATTGCCGAGAAAATAGACAAGTTTTTACGAGAAGAAACCTTAACATTTTTTGAGGTTGTAAATGAATATTATGTAAATTTTATTATTTACTATGCCAATACATTTATGCCCTTGGCATTATTTATTGCGGTAATATTATTTACCTCAAAACTAGCAAACAACACCGAAATTGTCGCTATAAATGGATCACAAGTATCTTTTACCCGATTTTTATATCCTTATTTTATAGGAGCAACAATTGTGTGTTCGGTGGCTTTATTGATGAATCATTTTTTTGTGCCATCGAGTAGTAAAACTAGAAAGAAGTTTGAAAGAACCTATTTAAAAAAACGAAAATATTCCGATCATACTATTAGAGAGTTTAGCTTACAGTTAAACGATAGTACGTATATTTATCTTCAAAGTTTTGATTTAAAAAGAAATACAGGTTATAACTTTACCACTGAAATTTACGATGGTATTAAATTAAAACAGCAACTGTCGGCTGATAATATTAATTGGAGTGAAAAAGACAGTACTTTTAAACTTTATAACTGGAAGTTAAGAAAAATATTTAAAGATCGTGATAGTATTTTTTCAGGAAACAATGTAGATACCACCTTTACTTTTACACCTAAAGACTTTAACTATAAAAATGTAATGGCTCAAGAAATGCGAACGCCAGAACTAATAGAATTTATAGAAATGTCTAAAAATAGAGGTATTAAAAACTTAAATATGTATTTGGTTGAACTGTATAAACGTACCAGTTTACCAATAGCCTGTTATATTTTAACCTTAATTGCGGTAGGCTTGGCATACAAGAAAACTCGAGGAGGAATAGGGGCTAATTTAGCATTAGGTATTTCGTTAATGTTTCTTTATGTATTCTTTTTAAAGGTCGCAGAGGTACTAGGAGCAGTGGCAGGAGCAAACGCCTTACTAAATGTGTGGGTACCAAATATGGTTTTTGGTGCGTATTCACTTTATTTATATTTGAATGGAAGAAAATAAGTTAAAAAACTATCTTCATTTACACTTCATTGTATTTATTTGGGGTTTTACCGCCATACTTGGTGCGTTAATTTCAATAGATTCAATACCCTTAGTTTGGTATCGAATGTGTTTGGCGGTGGTTTTTATAGCTATTTATTTTTTTTTTCAGAACATATCCTTTAAAGTTGATAAAAAAGGACTTTTAAAATTTGCTATTTCAGGCGTAATTATTGCCGTTCATTGGGTTACTTTTTTTGAAGCTATAAAGGTTTCAAATGTATCAGTAGCCTTAGTAACTATGAGTACAGGCGCTTTTTTTGCAGCACTGATTGAACCCTTATTTTTTAAAAGAAAAATAGCAATTCTTGAAATTGTATTAGGCTTATTAATTATAGGTGGTTTATACCTAATTTTTAATTTTGAAAGTCAATATACCTTAGGAATTATATACGCCTTGATATCTGCTTTCTTATCGGCATTATTTGCGGTTTTAAATGGCATTTTTATCAAAAAATATGAAGCAAATATTATTTCATTTTATCAATTATTATTTGGAGCTTTAGCCATCACTTTATATTTGATTTTTACCCAGGAATTTACTATTGATTTTTTTCAGATACCAACAAACGACTGGCTGTATTTAATACTTTTAAGTAGTGTTTGCACGGCGTATGCCTTTATTGCATCGGTAAAAGTGATGAAATATATAACGCCTTATACGGTGATGTTAACCATAAATTTAGAACCTGTTTACGCTATTATTTTAGCCTTAATAATATTTGGTGAAAAAGAACAAATGAGTGCTGCTTTTTATTACGGAGCAGTGGTTATTTTACTAATTGTTTTAGCCAACGGAATTTTAAAAAACAGGAGTGAAGTAAAAAAGAAACTCACTAAAAAATAATCTTTTTAAAAAAAGTAAAAAGCTAAAAATTACAATTTTTTAGTATGTTTGCTTTTACAAACAACAAAAAATATAATCAAACTATATATAATGGAATATTTAGATTTTGAACTACCTATAAAAGAACTAGAAGATCAGTTAGCAAAATGTATTGCTTTAGGAGAAGAAAGCGATGTTGATGTTACAGAAACGTCTAATAAGATTGAACTAAAATTAGCAGAAACTAAAAAAGAGATATATAAAAATATAACCCCTTGGCAGCGTGTACAATTATCACGCCATCCTAATCGTCCTTATACCTTAGATTATATTAAGGCTATTTGTGGCGATACTTTTATGGAATTACACGGTGACCGTAATGTTAAAGATGATAAAGCGATGATTGGTGGTTTAGGTAAAATAGGCGATCAGTCGTTTATGTTTATTGGTCAGCAAAAAGGATATAACACCAAAACACGTCAGTATCGTAATTTTGGTATGGCAAACCCTGAAGGATATCGTAAAGCGTTGCGTTTAATGAAAATGGCAGAGAAATTTGGTATTCCTGTAGTTACTTTAGTAGATACTCCAGGAGCATATCCTGGTTTAGAAGCTGAAGAACGTGGGCAAGGAGAGGCTATTGCTCGTAATATTTTAGAAATGACACGTTTAAAAGTGCCTGTTATTACCATTGTTATTGGTGAAGGAGCCTCAGGAGGTGCCGTAGGTATTGGTGTAGGAAATAGGGTTTATATGATGGAAAATACTTGGTACACGGTAATTTCACCAGAATCATGTTCTTCTATTTTATGGCGTAGTTGGGAGTATAAGCAAAAAGCTGCCGAAGCGTTAAAGTTAACAGGAGAAGACATGAAGCGATTAGAATTAATCGACGGAATTATTGAAGAACCATTAGGAGGAGCACACGTAAATAGAGAAGGTACTTTTAAAGCTGTACAAGCACAAATAGTAAGTGCTTTTGATGAATTAAAAGATTTAAGCGAAGCAGAATTAATTACCCAACGTATGGAAAAATACGAAGATATGGGAGTTTATAATGAGAAATAAAAATCTGTTTTTTAGTTATTATAATAAAAAAGCAACCTATTAAGGTTGCTTTTTTTATTGTTTTTATTAATTATTTAAGGAATGTTTAAAAATTTATGCGTTTGTAACGAAATACGCCATTTTGGATTTTTCATTACATAATCAATAATTAACGGAGTCATTGCTTCTTTTTTACTCCATTCAGGCTGTAAAAATAATTGGCATTTTTTTCCAACCTTATCAGCTTGTTCTTCCGCAAATTTAAAATCATTCTTATTATGAATAATCATTTTTAACTCATCGGCTTCTTTGTAGCATTGTTTTGTAGGTAATTTTGTTTTTTTAGGAGATAAGCAAAACCAATCCCAAACCCCCGAAAAAGCATAGGCTCCTGAGGTTTCGATATGTGTTTTCATGCCCTGATCCTGTAGTTGTTTTGTAATATAATCTAAACTCCACATTAAAGGCTCACCACCAGTAATTACTACGGTTTTAGCTAGTTTTTTAGCGTTTGAAACAATAATATCGGTTTTGGTTGGCGGATGCAAATTAGCATCCCAACTTTCTTTAACGTCGCACCAGTGGCAACCCACATCACAACCTCCGATTCTAATAAAATAAGCCGCAGTACCTGTGTGCGATCCTTCTCCTTGAATAGTATAAAATTCCTCCATTAATGGAAGCATTTGTCCTTTATCAATTAACTCTTGTACTTCTTTTTTCAACATAAGGATGCAAAGATAGTTAACATTAAAATTTTATGGATCATTTTTGTTACTTTTACGTTATTTATCAATAAAAAAATAAGGAAACCTAACTTTTAACTTTAAAAATTAACAAAAACTAGATGAAAAGTATAATCAAACCATTAATAATCGCTTTAATATCAGTAATATTTATACAGTGCGAAAATAATAAATATGATATTTCTAAAGGAAAAGTAGGTGAATTAACCACCAAAACAACCATGAAAGAGGTAGATGAAATTTTTAAAAATGATTCTATCGTAAAAGTTTTAAGCGAAGGAGCAAAGGGAAGCGACTTTTTTCAAGAAGATGATAAATATTTAATTTTTGAAAAAGGCGGGAAGCATTTATTAACAATTGTACCAAAAGAACAGTTAGATTCAGTATCAACAATTAAAAGTATTGAGGTTTTTGATAAACGATTTAAAACCGCTACTGACCTAAATGTAAATTCATCTTTTCAAGAAATTAATGCAAATAATACTATTAGTAAAGTAGAATCTTCATTTTTATCAGTAACCTTATTTATTGATGATTTAAACGCTACAATTTCTTTAGATAAGGAAGATTTAGGTTTAAAAGATTTTAGTACTCAAAAAGTAAGTATTGAACAAATACCTGATTTAGCAAAAATTAAATCATTTACAATCTGGTTTAATTAAAAACATAAAAAGTAGAGATGCGATTTATCGCATCTCTACTTTTATATATGAAATCAGAATTAAAGTGTAAAAATAGTAAGTAAAACACCTAAAATAATTGCTGTAAATTTCTTTATGTTAAATTTATGATTCTCAGAACTTTCAAAAAGTATGATAGTTGAAATATGAAGAAAAACCCCAATAATTAAAGCGGTAATTTCTGTGTGATAATCGCTAAAAACAGCTACTTTATCAGAAACTAAAACACCTAAAGGGCTCATAAAAGCAAAAATACTTAAAAAGAAAATAATTGTTTTTTTACTATAATTTGTTTGTAATAAAAAAGTTGTTAAAACAATAGCAATCGGAATTTTATGTACAATAATTGCCCCAAGTAAATTATCGCCAGCATGATGTATCGGCAAACCTTCCGAAAATGCGTGAATACATAAACTAATAAACAACAACCACGGAAATTGTGATTTATCGGAATGTACATGAATATGCCCATGTTCTGCTCCTTTTGAAAAAGATTCCAATATCGATTGAATAACAATTCCAACCAAAATTAAAATTCCAATTTTTTTAGCATTGTGCGTGTGCATATAAACCTCGGGAAGTAAATGTAAAATAGTTACCGACAATAAATAAGCACCACTAAAGGCAAGTAATAATCGAACGTGTTTATTGTTTGGTTTTAATATTAAAACGAGTAAAGCGCCAATTAAAACGGCAATAATTAATAATATATAACTCATGCTATTCTCCAATCAAAATTAATCTATCCGAAGTGTTTTTATCAAATTTATTTAAAGCATAATCACCAAAAACATGCTTTAATTTTAAGCCAGCTTCTTTAAAATACAGTTCCATTTTATCAAGGGTTAAAAATTTTACCTGCTCGGTGTAGTGGTGTTGTTTTTTATCAGCAATAAAAGAAATATGTTTTAAAATAAAACCATCTTTAATTTCTCTTTTAATATTGAATTCAATGCCATCAATGGTTTTTACCTCTGCACTAACCAATGATTTTTTTACTTTTTCAACATTTAAAAAGTCTAAAACGAATACACCTTGCTTCTTTAAGCCATTTTTAACACTTTTTAAAATAGCAATATCTTGCATGTCGTCATCAAAATAGCCAAAACTGGTAAATAAATTAAAAATAGCGTCGTATTTGTGTTCTAGAGTATCACGCATATCCCAAACTTCAAAATTGAGTGTTTCATTTTCAAACTGTTTGGCGTATTCAATACTATTTTTACTTAAATCACCACCTGTTACTTTGTAATTAAGCGAGTTTAAATAAACCGAATGTCGTCCTTTACCACAAGCTAAATCAGCAATATGGCTTGTTTTAGGGAGTTGTAAAAATGTTGTTATATTGCGCATAAAAAACTGTGCATCGGCATCGTTTCTGTGCTTGTATAATGTGTGATAATAAGTTGTGTCGAACCAAGAAGTAAACCAGTCTGTTGTTTTCATAAGTATAAAGTCTGCAAAAATACATAAATCTTATGTTTTTTAGATTGAAACAAGAAAAGATTCCTATCAACCCAAAATTAGCTGTACTTTTGTACCGAAATTTTACAATTATATGGAGAAAGATTTTAAAATGACTGCCGTTACAATGGCAGGTTTAGAAGGTGTACTAGCAGATGAACTAAGAAAGCTTGGTGCCCAAGACGTTAAAGAAGGAATACGTAATGTTTCTTTTAAAGGAGACACAGGGTTTATGTACAAAGCAAATATTGCGTTGCGTACAGCAATTCGTATTTTAAAACCAATTAAAAAAAGTAAAATTTTTGATGAGGAAGATTTATACGAGGCAATTCAGCGTGTAAAATGGGATAAATATATTGATGTTGATGGAACTTTTGCTATTGGAGCAGTTGTAAATTCTAGGAATTTTACAACAAATTCACATTATATTAGTTTAAAATCGAAAGATGCGATTGCTGATTATTTTGTGAATAAATATAAAAAGCGTCCGAATGTAGATTTAAAACATCCTGATGTTAAAATTCACATACATATTCATAACGAATGGTTAACAATTTCGTTAGATTCTTCTGGTGATTCATTACACAAAAGAGGATATAGAAGTGCTACCAATATTGCGCCAATAAACGAGGTTTTAGCAGCAGGATTAGTATTGTTATCGGGGTATAAAGGTGATGAAAACTTTATTGACCCAATGTGTGGTTCGGGGACTATTTTAATTGAAGCAGCAATGATTGCTAATAACATTCCTGCAAATATTAATCGTAAGCATTTTGCTTTTGAAAACTGGAAAGATTACGATGAAGATTTATATTTTGTAATTCAAGATGCTTTGTTGAAAAAAATTACAAGTTCTCATTTTAAAATAATGGGGTTTGACAAAGCACCTTCAGCAGTTACCAAAGCAAAACAGAACGTTATTAATGCCAATTTAGAAGAATTTATAGGAATTCACCACGTAAACTTTTTCAATTCTAAGAAAGAGGTATTTGGAAACACTACTATTTTATTTAATCCTCCTTATGGAGAACGTTTAAATATTGATACAGAGGAGTTTTATAAGAAAATTGGAGATACTTTAAAGCATAATTATCCAGGCTCAATGGCATGGTTAATTACTTCAGATATACAAGCATTAAAACATGTTGGTTTACGAACTTCAAAAAGAATACCGCTTAAAAATGCCGATTTAGATTGTCGTTTTGTAAAGTACGAACTTTATGAAGGAAGTAAAAGAATTAAAAATGATTTTGATTCTGAAAGAGAAGCTTAATATTATATAATAAATAAAATCCGAAGTAATTTTACTTCGGATTTTTTATTTTAGATTTTCACCTAACAGGGTTATTTTTTCTAGCCATTTTTTTCTAAACGAAATACTTGCATTTTTAATGGGTGAAATATAGGTTATTTTAACAGGGCTAATACCACAAAATTCTAAAGTTCCTTTTTTAAATTGACGTAGTGCAGGGCTTTTCATCACTAAAAAATCATACCATCGAGGCGTATCGGTTGTAATAATTATTCTTGCCGATTTTCCTTTTAACAATTTTTCAGGAAATGGTTTTCCTTCTATAGGTTGATAGGTAATACCAGGCAAAAATGTACGGTCAATAAATCCTTTCATAATAGCAGGAGCGCCTTGCCACCACATCGGGAATATCCATACGATATGGCTTGCTTTTTTTATTTTATCAATAGCGATTAATAAATCGGGCTCTAGTTCGGTTCTTTTACGATATCCAAAGGCTAAATTCGGGTTAAAATCTAAATCTGCAATATTAATTTGAGATAAAACCGCCGTTGTTTTACTAGCACCTTTTAAATAAGCTTCTGATAATGCGTAATTATAACTCTGTTTATCTGGGTGTCCGTTAATAATTAAAACATGTTTCATGATCATTGTTTTAGAATAATACTAAAGTATAAAAATCAATAACAAAAAAAACAGCATTTAGTTGCCTAAATGCTGTTTTAAAATATATTTAAGAAAAATTCTTAGTTGTTTACAGAATCGCTTAAACCAGCACCTGCCTTAAATTTCACTACATTTTTAGCAGCAATTTGAATTTCTTTTCCTGTTTGAGGGTTTCTACCAGTTCTAGCAGCTCTTTCAGAAACAGACCAAGTTCCCCATCCAACTAAAGCAACTTTTTCTCCAGCTTTTAAAGAAGTAGTAACGTTAGAAGTTAAAGAGTCTAATGCAAGTTTAGCAGAAGCTTTAGAAATTCCTGCATCAGCAGCCATTGCATCAATTAAATCTGATTTGTTCATAATTTTAATATTTTTAAAAATTAATTTTTGTTTTTCGCTTAATAGCTCAACAAATATAGTAGGAATGCAGTTCCTTGCAAGTTTTTAGAGTAAAAAAACAGTCGATTGTTAATAACATTCCTTAAATTGTTAATAACCCTACTTATTTTTCGTTAAAAATGGCTAAAGCCTATGTATAAAGGCTTACAGCGCTTTTGCATCTTCAGAAAATTGAAAACCATTTAATAAACTTTTAGCATCCATTAATTTTTTACCTGAAATTTTAATTTCATTAATAATAAGATACCCATCTTTTACAGCAATTTTTAATTCTTTTTTAGAAGAAACAAGAGTTCCATTGGCTAAATTATGCTCGGCAAATTCTTTTGTTGTTCCGTATATTTTAGTTAAAATTTCAGTATCGCCATTTTTTATGTTTGTCCAAGCGGCAGGATATGGGTTTAATCCACGGATATGATTGTAAATATCATTTAAAGATTTAGACCAATCTATTTTACAGTTATCAGGAAACAGTTTATGTGCGGGCTTTTCTTCTAATTCGGGTTGTTTTGTAGTAGGAACATTTCCTGTGGCAATTAAATCTAGGGTTTCAGCAACTAAACCAGCACCTAAATTCATCAATCGGTCATGTAGCTGTCCAACAATTTCATCATCTTTAATAGCTACCGATTTTTGTAAAATAACTTCACCTGTATCTATTTTATCATCAATAAAAAAAGTAGTAACACCTGTGGTTGTTTCGCCATTAATAATAGCCCAATTAATAGGAGCGGCGCCACGATAATCAGGTAATAAAGAAGCGTGTAGGTTAAAAGTACCAAATTCAGGCATTGCCCAAACTGTTTTTGGCAACATTCTAAAAGCAACGACAATCTGTAAATTAGCATTCCATTTTTTTAAATCAGCCTGAAAGGCTTCATCTTTTAAATTTGTAGGCTGTAAAATAGGAAGCTCTTGAGAAAGTGCATATTTTTTAACAGCAGATTGGTTTAGTTTACGACCTCTACCAGCAGGTTTATCTGCTGCAGTAATTACGCCAACTACATTATAATCATTTTCGATAAGGTGTTTTAAAATGGTTACCGCAAAATCAGGCGTTCCCATAAAAACGATGCGTAAATCTCTCATTTATAGTCAAGTTTATAGTGAAAATTATAGTAAAAAATATTTGTTGTTAGTAACGCTAATTTTTTCTTCGGATAAAAGCGTTCGTAAAAGTATTAAAATGTTAGCTTCTTTTTCATACAGCGCTGTAGCTATTTCATTAACAGTTAAAGCATCTTTTTTGTTTAATAAGTTTATAATTTGCTTCGGATTAATATAAAACGTTTGTTTATGTTGCAGACAAACATCGCAAATACCACACTTATTGGTTGCGTCTTCATTAAAATAATTTAATAGTTGTACGCTTCTGCAAAGGTCATTATTTTTTAAAAAATGAATTAAATCTTGCTGTTTTTTCTTTTTCTGAACTAAATACAGCTCAATATTTTTTAAAACTCTGTTAATTGTTTTATCATCTTCTCTTGGCTGTAAGAAAAATAATTCAGAATTATCACTTGCTTTTTTATATTCAAGTATATTTTTTTCAAGCATTCGTTCTAATTCTTTAATAACTTGCTCAGAGGTAATACCTATTTTTTTGGCGATATAAAATTCATTAATTTTTACAGGGTTTTCAAAAACTCCGCCGTATAAACGCAAAAGCGTTTGTACGAATTTTTTTGCTGATGGATTTTGTTGCAAATATAAAACTACCTGTTTGCTTGAAACGATAAAATAAATGCTTGATTTCTTTTGAAAATTAGTATTTAATTCAATAATGCCATTGCTATTTAATATTTGTAAAATAGTATATGTTTTAGTGGCAGTAAATGTATATTTTGTACAAAATTCTAGAAAATTAAAATCGAAAGGTGTTTCAATCAGTTCGCCTTTTGTAATTTGAAAATGCTGATATAATTTTCGATGAACCAATTTTATATCAGCAATATTAGGAAGTGATTTTTTTAATAAATCAGTGCTTTTTTTGATGTCATTCAGATTGTTTAAAACCACTGAAAAAGCTTTGTTTCCGTCACGCCCGCCACGTCCAGCTTCTTGAATATAATTTTCGATAGATCCAGGAAGGTTTAAGTGAATTACCACCCGAACATTTGGCTTGTCTATTCCCATTCCAAAGGCATTTGTGGCAACTATAATGGGTGTTTTTTCGGTCATCCAATTATCAAAAGCACGTTCTTTTTCTTGAATTGTTAAGCCTGCATGATAAAAAGAACTCTTAAATCCTTTTGCATTTAAATAGTTGGCAATATTTTTTGTTTTGGCTCTTGAGTTTACATAAATAATTGCCGAGCCTTTTGTTTTGGTAAAAATCTGATTTAGTTTGCGAAGTTTATCATCGGTTTGAAAAATTTGATAGGCTAAATTTTTTCGGTAAAATGATTTTTTGAAAATTTTAGGGGTATCAAGTTTTAACGAAACAATAATATCGTTCACCACTTTTTTAGTTGCCGTTGCTGTTAAGGCGATAAAAGGAACTTTTGGTTGTAGTTCTTTTAAAATAGCAATATTTTGATACGAAGGACGAAAATCGTGTCCCCATTCTGAAATACAATGCGCCTCATCAATGGCAATTAAATTAACATCTAGTTGTTTTATCTTTTCTTGAATAAAACGCGACTGTAAACGTTCGGGAGAAATGTATAAAAATTTCATTTTTCCGAAGCGAATATTGTCAAAAAGTGTAATTATTTCGTTTTGAGAACTTCCTGAAGGAATTATTGTAGCTTTTATACCTTTGTTAACAAGGCTATCTACCTGGTCTTGCATTAGGGCAATTAGTGGCGAAATAACAATGCAAACCCCATCGTTAATTAATGCAGGAATTTGAAAACAGATAGATTTTCCACCGCCCGTAGGTAACAAGGCGATGGTATCTTTGCTGTTTAAAACAGCCGTTATAATTTCTTGTTGAGGTGTTCTGAAAGATTTATGCTTCCAGTAATGCGTTAATATTTCTATCGATTTTTCATACATTTTTTAAATCGATTGTAAAATAAAATCGCAGCGTTCTTTTACAGTTCCAAAAGGAACAGTTATAATTTCATAACCAATTTCTAGGTATGATTTTTTTAAAAATTCATCAATCTCGACTGCTTGTTCAAAGGTTTCATATCTTTCATTATCAGATTTATAAATACTTTTCCATGGTGGGCACATAAATACTTTAGTATATAAATACTGACCACTTTTTTGTTTGAAAATAGGCGGATATTCACTTCCTAAATAATTCATGTACGCATGCACATCTGGTATTCCTCTGTCAAAAAAAATGACATCTGCATCATTCTTTTCAGCATCTAAATATTGTTGTTCTCTACCTTGTAGTAGCATTTCACTAAAAAGCAAAGGTTGTTCTAAAAACAATTGCTCTATTCCTTCTTTTTTGGCCCTTAGCGTTACTTCTCTCGAAATTTCAGGCATACAATTATAACCGAGATTTATAAACTCGTTTAAAATTGAAGACTTGCCTGTACCAGGACCACCTATTAAAACTATTTTTTGTTGCATGGTGCAAAAATATAAGTTTCAATTTATAAATGTAATAAATAGTGTAATTTTGTGCCATATCATTTTTAAATGATGAAAAATTAATTTTAAAAACTATAAAAGTTAAGTATTATGTCAGATAGAGAAGCATTCTATATTAAATTGAAAGGACAATTAGAAGACACAACAACATTTCCGAATAAATATTTATTCAAATTTATTGTACCTACAGATGAAAATCAGGCTGAAGAAGTAAAAGAAGTATTTAATAAAGGCGGTGCAGTAATTAAAACGAAACAGTCAAAGACAGGTAAGTATAACAGTCTTTCTATTTTTTTAAATGTTGAAAGTGCCGAAGAGGTAATAGCTTATTATAAAAAAGCAGACATAATTAAAGGTATAATTTCATTATAATATAAAAAAATAAGCGTTTAAGAATTTAAGGCAATAAATTGTTGCAAATCGTAAAATAAGTAAAAATAAAAGTAAGTGTATTTAAGTGAGTTTTAAAAAATATATAATCAGTAAAAAAATAATGCTATTTTTTTTTATAGCTTTATTTATTGTTTCTTGTGATTTTATTAGTTTAAAAACAAAAAAGGCATCACAAGAGTATAAACCTATAGCAACGGTTTACAATAAAAATATTTATAAAAAAGATATTGAAGAGTTATTACCAAAAGATATAAACCCTAAAGATAGTGTTGTTATGGCACGAGGGTTTATTTATTCATGGGCAAAAGAACAACTATTACTCGCTAAGGCAGAAGAAAATATATCGGAACTAAATAGTAAAAAAATAGCCATTTTAGTTCATAATTATAAAAATAGCCTATATATAAATGGATATAAAGAGCGTTTAATAAAACAACAGTTAGATACTGTTGTAGCTATGAATGAAATAGAATCGTACTATTATAAAAATAAAGATAATTTTAAATTAGATGAAGAAATTTTACAGTTTGAATATATTAACTTCGGAAAAGATTTTTTAGATAAATCAGAAGTTATTAAAAATTTTAAATCATCAAAACAAGCAGACCGAGAAGAATTAGAGCGTTATTTGTTAAACTTTAAATCATATCGATTACAAGACTCAACGTGGGTGCCTTTTTCATATTTACCTAAAATAATACCTCCTTTTCAGTTGCAAACTAAGCAAAGTTTGTTAAAAATTTCAAAATACATACAAAAAGAAGATAGTTTAGGAGTATATTTGGTGGCTGTAAAAAAGAGGTTGCCAAAAAATGCGAGTGCCCCTTTAATATTTGTAAGTCCTAGGATTAAGCAAATAATTTTACACAAAAGAAAATTAGAATTAATTAGAGAGATAGAAAAAACCTTGATAAATGATGCAATTCAAAATAAAAACTTTAAAGAATACTAGTCTATTATTTACCTTTTTCTTGGTAGGTTTAGGAACTGTAAATGCACAACAAAACAAAGTTGATGGTGTGGCTGTCGTTGTTGGTAAAAACATTGTTTTAGATTCTGATATTGATAAATTTAAACAAGAAGTTGAGGTTAGAAGTGAAGGGAAGATAAAAATTTCTAACTGTGAAATGTTAGAGGAATTAATGCAACAAAAATTATTAGCTCACCATGGAGTTATTGATAGTGTTGTCGTTGCTCAATCAGATGTTGATAGTAAAGTAGCCCGAAGTATTTCTTATTTTACCAACCAATACGGAAGTGAAGAAAAGGTAATTAAAGCCTATGGTTTTAACGATATAGAAGACCTTAAAAAAGAATTAGCTAGGGTACAAAAAGAAAATATTCTTATTGAAAAGGAGCAGTTAAAGATTACTGAAAAAGTAGATGTAACTCCAGAAGAAATACGTGTTTATTTTAAAGGATTAAATGATAAAAATGAATTGCCAGAAATTCCTGCGCAAGTATCCATAGCGCAATTAGTTTTAAATGCAGAACCAACACCGCAAGAAATAGAACGCGTTATTAATAAGCTTAATGAAATTAAAAAGCAAGTTGAAAACGGTGCTAGTTTTAAATTAAAAGCAATTATAAATTCTGAAGACCCAAGTGCTGCTCAAAACAGCGGAAACATGGGGGTTATTACCAAAGAAACTAACTTTGTAAAAGAATTTAAAGAAGTAGCTTTTTCATTAGAAGAAGGACAAATATCAGCACCTTTTAAATCACCTTTTGGATATCATATTATTTTACTAAATAAAATAAGAGGTAACGGACGTGAGGTTTCTCATATATTACTACAGCCAGAAATTGCTGATGAAAAATTAAAAGAAACAAAACAAGCTATTCAAAATATTGTAAAAGATATTAAAGAAAAGAAAATAACTTTTGAAGATGCTGTGAAAAAATATTCAGAAGAAGAAGAAACTAAAAACAATGGCGGGTTATTAATTAATCCATATACACAAGAAACTACTTTTGAATTAACTAGAATGGCACCAGAATTATTTGGTAGAATTAGCGAGCTTAATCAAGGAGATTTATCAGATATTCATTATGATGAAACTCGTGAGGGTAAAAAAATGTATAAAGTGATTTTATTAAAAACAAAAACACAAACACATAAAGCAAATCTAGTAGATGACTATGTAAAACTACAAGAATTTGCCTTGGCGAAGAAAAAAGAAGAAAAAATTACCAAGTGGTCTAAAGAAAAAATACAAGAAACCTATATCAAATTATCAGGTGATTATAAAAAGTGTGTCTTTAAAAAAGATTGGAAAAAAGAACATAAATAATCCCTATTAATTTTAGTAAAACAAGAATCCCGCCTTTAGCGGGATTCTTGTTTTTTAATAGTTTCTAAAACACTATTTTTGAAATACGTAAATTAAAAATTTATTCTATGTCAGATGTAGCCGCTGTAAATAATTTAGTTAAAAAATTCAGTCAATTACAACAAGAAATAGGTAAGGTTATCGTTGGGCAGCAAACCGCTGTTGATTATACGCTATTATCTGTTTTTTGTGGAGGTCATTCTCTTTTAATAGGTGTGCCAGGATTGGCAAAAACACTGTTAGTAAATACCATATCGGAAGTATTGGGTTTACAGTTTAGTCGTATTCAGTTTACACCCGATTTAATGCCTTCGGATATTTTAGGAAGCGAAATTTTAGATGAAAACCGTCAGTTTAAATTTATAAAAGGACCTATTTTTTCTAATATTATTTTAGCTGATGAAATTAACCGTACACCGCCTAAAACTCAAGCAGCTTTATTAGAGGCAATGCAAGAAAAATCAGTAACTATTTCTGGAAATCACTATAAATTAGACCTGCCATTTTTTGTGTTAGCCACCCAAAACCCGATAGAGCAAGAAGGAACATACCCGTTGCCAGAAGCCCAACTAGATAGGTTTATGTTTTCTATTCATTTAGAATATCCTACATTTGAAGAAGAGGTTCAGGTGGTAAAAAATACCACATCAACAAATAAACCAACCGTAAATTCGATTCTTTCTTCTCAAGAAATTATTGAAATGCAACACTTAATTCGAAAAATTCCAGTAGCCGATAATGTTATTGAATATGCCGTTGGTTTGGTGGCTAAAACACGCCCGAAATCGGAAAAAGCAATGCCATTAGTTAAAAAATATATCGATTGGGGAGCAGGACCAAGAGCTTCACAAAATTTAATATTAGCCGCTAAAGCATACGCAGCTATAAAAGGTAAGTTTTCGCCCGATATTGAAGATGTTCAAGCAGTTTCAGTACCAATATTATCGCACAGAATTGTTAAAAATTACAAAGCCGAAGCCGAAGGAATTACTATTGAACAAATTATAAAATCATTATTTTAAGATGAAAAAAGTACTTATAGCAACACTGTTATTACTGATTAGTTTTTCTTGTAAAAAGGAAGTGTCAGAAAAAGTAGAAAAAAAAGCAATTTTAGCCGTTATGAAAGCCCAAGAAACCGCTTGGTCAAACCATAATTTAGAAGGCTATATGCAGGGTTATTGGAAAAGTGATTCTCTAAAATTTTACGGCAGTAACGGGCTTACTTATGGGTGGAACAAAACCCTATCGAACTATAAAAAAGGCTATCCAACAAAAGCGCATTCAGGAGTTTTAAAATTTAAAGTAAATGATATTTCAAAAATAGCCAACGGTGCTTATTTTGTAATGGGCGAATACCATTTAACCCGAAAAGTAGGGAATGCCAAGGGTGTTTTTATGATTATTTTTAAGAAGATAAAAAATCAATGGAAAATTATAGCAGATACTTCTTGTTAATAAATTAGCTATTTATAAAATTAAAAACCCGCTTTAAAAGCGGGTTTTTAATTTTATAATATTTAAGAAAAATATCAAAATTATTTTTTAGCCTTATTTTTAAAGCGGTTAAATTTACTTGTTTTTTTCTTAGGCCAGCTGTTATTTGTAGTGTCAATATCAGCAGTCTCTAAATCAGGATCTATTACAAAGCTTTTTATTTCTTTATCCGAAGAAAAAACACGGAATGCTTTTTGATCATTATTCATCCAAATTTGAGCAGGAAAAGTTTCTCTTTTTTTACTGCCATCAGCGTATGTTAATTCGATAATAATTGGCATTGGTAAACCTCCTGGCTTTTCAAATTCAACCTGATACATATACTTTGGTAATGCTTTTAAACGTGCTTTTTTATCGGCAGATAAACTATTAATATAGTTTTCTACTTCCGATGAATTTGCAGTTTTTTTATCGGTAGTTAAAAAAACTAATTTACCTAAGCCTGCAAAGTAAGAAGGATATTTTTCTTGTAGTTTTTTCGTTTTTTCGTTTGGTTTGTTTGATAAAAACAACGATTTTACTTCTTTTATTGCAATATCAGTATAATCTGTTGAATAAAACCAACCTCTCCAAAACCAGTCTAAATCCATACCAGAAGCGTCTTCCATAGTTCTAAAGAAATCAGCAGGCGTAGGGTGTTTAAACATCCATCTTTTAGCGTAGGTTCTAAAAGCATAATCAAATAATTCAGGTCCCATAATGGTATGACGTAACATATATAAACCAGCGGCAGGCTTTGTATAAGCGTTTGGACCGAAGTTTTTTACGTAATCACCCTGCGACATAATTGGCGATAATCTGCTTTGATCTAAACTCATATAACGCACAATGTCTTTGGGTAAATTACCCGTATTGAAGTTTGGGTCGTAGTCTAATTCGGCTAAGGTTTCAACAAAAGAATTTAAACCTTCGTCCATCCAAGTCCATTGACGTTCATCAGAATTTACAATCATCGGGAAAAAGTTATGCCCAACTTCGTGGGTAATAACACCAATCATTCCGTTTTTAACTCTATCAGAATAGGTTCCGTCGGCATTAGGACGTCCGTAGTTAAAACAAATCATCGGGTATTCCATTCCTTGTTTTTTTGCATGAACAGAAATTGCTTTTGAATACGGATAATCAAAAGTCATTTTAGAATACTCTTCTAAAGTATTGGCCACAACTCTTGTTGAATGTTGCTCCCATAAAGGGTTTCCTTCTTTTGGATACAAAGAAACCGCCATAATATTTTTACCATTTATTTTTACAGCCATGGCATCCCAAATATATTTTCTTGAAGAAGCAAAAGCGTAATCACGTACGTTATTTGCCTTAAAGTGCCATGTTTTTGTTTTGGTAGATCTTCCTTTTTCGTTTGCTTCCGCTTCTTTTTGGGTAACAATAAAAACAGGGTTTTTATACGATTTTCTAGCCTTTGTAAAACGCTTACGTTGTTCTTTGGTTAGCACCTCTTTTTCATTTTGTAATTGACCAGTAGCATCTACAATATGATCGGCAGGAACGGTTAATTTAACGTCGTAATCGCCAAATTCTAGTGCCCATTCACTACGGCCCCAAAATTGCATGTTTTGCCAACCTTCAACGTTGTCATAAACCGCTAAACGAGGAAAAAATTGCGCAATAGTATAGTTTTTGTTTCCGTCAGGAAATAATTCAAAACCAGAACGCCCACCGTCATCAACAGAATTATTAATTAGGTAGTTCCATTTTATTTTAAAAGTAAAAACTTCGCCCGATTTTAATGCTTTTGGTAAATTAATACGCATCATTGTACGATTAATAGTGTATGATAAATCATTGCCATTTTCATTTTTTACTTCTTCTATTTTGAATCCAAAATCTTTAGAAATTTCTAAGTTTTTTGCTACAAATTTTTCAGGAGTTTGAAAAATACTTGCTCTTTTAGACTCCGAAAGCGGACTTTTAGAATCTGGAGCACGCATATTTTGATCTAATTGCACCCATAAATAGTCTAAATTATCTTTAGAATTGTTATGGTAGGTAATTGTTTGATCGCCATATAATTTATTAGCAGCTTCGTCTAAATGTAAGTTCATTACATAGTCAACTTTTTGCTGGGTATATTGATGTCCAGGAGCTCCTGATGCTGTGTGTTGGTCGTTTGGTGTAGCTAATACGTTTTTTAATTGACGAAATTTGTTCTGATCAATATGACCTTTTTGAGGCTCTTTATTTGTTGTTTGTGCAAATAGTGATGCAGATACAAAAAGAGCTGAAAATAGTAGTGTAGAATATTTTTTCATTTTCTTTTTTTAAATTATTAAATTTTAAATTATCGCGGTAAGTTACTGAAATTTGAGTAGTAGGAAAATTAGTTTTAAAACTTTAACAAACCTTTTATAGCCTGTTTAATTTGTATATAAAAGATGATTATTTGTTTTTTATCCGTATAAAATATTTAGATTATTAAAATCAAGCTATAAATAACTAAATTTAAGTCAAATACTAAAAATAATCTTAAAATTTTAATAAGCCTTTATTGTTTTTTTTATCTAAAAATAAACTTTTACGTTCTTTTTTTACAGAAGCTTTTATTAAATTTTGTTGTTCAGGAAAATACTTAACTAACATGTTATTTTCTATTTCAATAGTATTTATACTTGTTATATGTTCTGTTTCTAAATAAAAATATACAATATCACCATCGTATTCTTTACCAATAAAATTATAAGTAACCTGTTTTTTGTTAATTTTAATCTTAAAATTTTTTGTTAAATAGTTAACAAAAAGCGAGTCAACATTTTTTAACTCATTGTTTGATGTTAATTGTAAATCGACATTATAATCTTTGTTTATAGCTGTTTCTATGTCGTCCATAAAAACATTCATAATCATTTGTACTGATTTTGTTTCTTCTTGATAGCTAATTTCAGTTAATGAAATATAGTATTTATGAAGGCTAAAAGCGAGTAGTGGAAGGATAAAAAAAAGCAGGCTTATTTTTATGATATTTTTATTCATGTATCTTTTTAAGTTTATTTTTTGATGTTTTTATACTGATAAATGCGCCAAATTACTCTTTTTTACTCTTTGTAATCGTTTAAGTTTAATTTTTTAAATTTTTCGGCCTTCTTTTTTAAAAATAAAATCATATTTATTTCGCCAGCGTGATAGGTTTCTTCAAATTTTTCATCCGAAGTACAATAATAAATAAATTTATAAATGTCTGTTTTTTTTATCTTGTATTCTTGTACAATAGCCGCCGAATAGTTGTTTTTTATCTTATTTACTTTTACCTCTAAACTTTCGATGGCTTTTAGTTTTTTAAGCTTTTTTATTCTGCCAGAAGCGGTGTTTATAATGTAGTCTAACGAAATTACATTCGCCAAACCAAAGGTAAAAGGCTTACTTCCTCCCATAGCTGTTTGCAGCGTTCTTTCGGCGGGTGTTAGTTGTTTAGAGCCCGCATAAGGCAGGTTTAATGTTGTCGCATTTATTTGAGCTGTTGTTTTTATATTTTTAATATCGGAGGATAAAAAGCCTAGCAAATCATTTTTTTTAAGTGTTATTTCATCTAGTTCATAGGCTTGTTTATGTAGTTTAAAGCTGTTTTTTTGAATCCCGAAATGATTTGTTTTCACTTTAATATGGATTGATTTATAGCCAACAAACGATATTTTTAAAGAATCATTTACTTTAGCTAAAATTCTAAACTCCCCCGATTGATTGCTAAAAGTTCCTTGTTTTGTGGTTAAATTGATGATGTGCGCATTATAAATAGTGGTAATTTTATCGTTCACGCTTCCGTATAAAAATTTTCGAGGTATTTGTTGTTTTTGCGCCTGTATTTTTAAACAAAAAAGTACTAAAAACAAGATATAAACGATTTTTTTCATTCTGCTGAATTTAAAATTATTAAATAATTGTCACTTTGTTGTTGAAGTATTTTAAGCATTTCTAAAATCCTGCCTTTTTTGTATAATTCTTCAATACCTAAATAATTGCAATAATTTAAAAAGTGATGGTATTTTTCTTTGGGGATTTTCAACTCGATAAAAAAGAATTTTTCACCAAATTCCGATAGCAATATTTTAGGGAAATGCTCTTTAAATTGAATTTCTTTTCGAAGTCTTCTTTTTTCGGCGGCATATTGGTCAATTCCTGCTCCTGATTTAGTAGAAACACCTTCAAACCTTGCTGTAGGATCAACTTGCTTTCTCATGTCAGGCGCTTTGATACGCGCTGTTGCATCAATTTTTGAAATAACAATTTGGTTAAAATCAATCATTGAAAAATCTACTGCTTTTTTTGATTTTATCGCCTCAAAATTTGTAGGGATTTCTTTTAAATCGCTAAATAAACGCCCTTTTAATTGATGTCTTTTTAAGGTAACTTCGTCTAGTTCAAAAGTTTCTTTACTTAAAATAAAGCTGTTTTTTTGAATCCCAAAATGATTTGCGCTCACTTTAATACGGATTGATTTATAACCAACAAACGATATTTTTAAAGAATCATTTACGCTTGCTAAAACTCTAAATTCACCAGCTTGGTTGGTAAAAGTTCCTTGTTTTGTGGTTAAATTGATGATGTGCGCATTATATAGGTTTCCAATAGCATCTTTAAGGTTTCCGTATAAAAATTTTCGAACTGTTTTTTGCTGTTCTTGAGAAACAGCAACTTTAATAACACTAAAAAGGAATAAAATTAACAGGTATTTTTTTTTCATATATCTTTTTGAACACTGGTTATTTTTATCTTTAAAAATCATCAAAAACACTTCATATTACAAATAAACTACCTAATTGTCTTAAAAATGTTGTAATGCTATGGTAAATTTTTGTTAATTTGACTTATGAAAAACATGATAATAGCAAGCACATCGACTGTTCACGCAAGTGGATACCTAGAATATATAACACCAGCCCTTATTAATTTATTTAAAGATACCGATACTATTTTATTTATTCCTTACGCACGCCCTGGTGGAATTACTTATGACCAATATACCGATATTGCCAAAAAATATTTTGCAAAGCTTGATAAAAAAGTAAAAGGAATCCATGAATTTGAAAATCCGAAGGAAGCTTTAAAAGCAGCAAAAGGAATTTTTACAGGAGGAGGAAATACCTTTGAATTGGTAAATCAATTATATAAAAACGATATAATTGATACTTTAAAAAATGTTGTAGAAAAGGGAACAGCTTATTTAGGAACCAGCGCAGGAAGTAATATTTGTGGCGTAACAATGATGAATACCAACGATATGCCTATTGTATATCCGCCGAGTTTTAATACCTTAAATTTGATTCCTTTTAATATTAATGCTCATTATTTAGATCCTCTGAAAAACTCAACTCATATGGGCGAAACTCGTGAAACTCGTATCAAAGAATACCATGTTTTTAATGAAACACCCGTTTTAGGATTGAGAGAAGGAAGCTGGTTAGCGGTAATAGGAAATGAAATTATTTTAAAAGGAAATTTATCAGCACGCTTGTTTCAAAAAGATAAAGAACCAATAGAATTAAATACAAACACAAAGATTCATAGAATGAATTTATTTTAATAAATCACTTTTTATTCATTTTAGATGTGTACTTTAAATATGAAAGATAAAGAAATAGTAATTAACCAATGGGTAGATCTTTATTCAGAACCATTACTTAAAAGAGCTATATTTTTACTAGAAAATAGAGATGATGCGAAAGATTTAGTACAAGAAGTTTTTGTTTCTGCAGTACAAGCGTATCATCATTTTAAAGAAGAAAGTACTCCACTTACTTGGTTACAAACTATTCTTAAAAATAAAGTTGCCGATTTTTATCGAAAAAAATATCGTAATACTAAAAGCATTAATATAGTAAATTTTTTTGATTCGAAAACAGGTTCTTGGACAGATAATTCAATTCTTAATGATTGGGATCAAAATTTAAATGAACAAGAAAATCAAAATTCACTACATAGTACATTAGATAAATGTATTGAAGATTTACCTGCTCAATGGTTACTTGTTGTAAAACTTTATTATTTAAAAGAAAAAAAGAACAATGAGGTTTGCAGTGAATTGAATATTTCCCTAAATAACTTGTGGAAAATACTTCAACGAAGTCGTATGCAATTAAGGAAATGTATAGAATTAAATTGGTTTGAAAAATTATGAAAACAACGATTAATAAGTTAATTCATTTTATTATTAAGCCATGTGAAAAAATTCCAATTTTAATAGAAAAACAAAATACAGGAAATCTTTCATTTATCAATGAAAAATGGCTTAGTTTTCATTTATACGTATGTATATCATGTGCTTCTTATAAACGTAAATTTGAAAAAATAGATTCTCTTCTATCAAAAAAAATGATAGAAGAGAATAAAAAAATAAAAATAAATAAATCTGATATACAGGAGTTTAAGGGTTTAATTAAAAATAAAATAAATATTTAATTTTATTTTTTGTCAGTATTTATAAAATTTTTCGACTATATATATAAAGGTCACCAAAGTATCTTTTTTGTAAAAATTAATAAATATGAAAAAAATAAATTTTTTAATGTTTTTGTTTGCATTTACTGTAATTACACAGTGTTTAAATGCTCAAGTATCAGAAAAAATAATGATAAAAAATAAGGAAATTTATCTCGCAGGAGGTTGTTTTTGGGGAATAGAGCATTTTTTACAACAAATCGGAGGTGTTATAAATACCGAGGTTGGGTATGCTAATGGAAAAATTATAAATCCGACTTATAAAATTATATCTACTACGGAAACAGGTTTTGTGGAAACAGTGAAAGTAGAATATAATCCAGCTCAAATTACATTAAAAAAACTTTTAAAATTATTTTTTAAAATTATTGATCCAACAAAACTTAATCAACAAGGAAATGATATAGGTACACAGTATCGAACAGGTATATATTATACTGAAAAAATAGATGAAGCTATTGTAAAGTTAACTTTAAACGAACTTACTAAATTATATGATAACCCTATTGTGGTAGAATCTAATATATTACAAAATTATTATCGAGCAGAACAGTATCATCAAAAGTATTTAGATAAAAATCCTTCAGGATATTGTCATATTCCTAAATTCTTTTTTCAAATGGCGAAAGAGGCTAATCGAATATCAGATTCAAACAATCAGATTTATAAAAAACAAAGTGATACAGCGCTTAAAAATAAATTAAGTAATTTACAATACGAAGTAACACAAAAAAATGCTACAGAAGTGCCCTTTAAAAATGAATATTGGAATGAATTTAGAGAGGGGATTTATGTAGATATTACAACAGGTGAACCATTATTTATATCTACGGATAAATTTGAGTCTGGTTGTGGATGGCCAAGTTTTTCAAAACCTTTAAGTAAATCATCAGTTTATGAGAAAACAGATAAAACATTAGGTATGCTTCGTACTGAAATACGTAGTAAAACAGGAAATTCTCACTTAGGACATGTATTTAATGATGGCCCTGCTGATAAAGGAGGTTTAAGATATTGTATTAATAGTGCCTCTTTACGTTTTATTTCTAAAGAAGAAATGAAAAGAGGGAAGTATAAAAAATTTCTTTATCTGTTAGATAAATAAATAGAGACTTGTTTTGTGTAGGTTACTCATCATCTGTTAATAAAAATAAAGAGTGAGTTATCTAAACGAAAAATAATTATAATTATTAAGTATTTATGATTAAAAAATAGTTACAAAATTGTTATTAAATAAAATTTACCAGCCGTTTTATTCTATAAAAATTGTAAAATTAAACTCTTATAATTTTGATATTAAGGGATTTTTATAATTTCACTATATGTATCTACTTGAATATGAGTGTTTTCATTTTTGTTATAATTTATAATGATTATTAATAGTTTATTAATGATGAAAGTGTAAATTGCCAGTATGTAATTTAACCTTAATATGATATACTAGTCATTTGTAATTAATGGTCTTTTTACTAGAAATAAGAGATGGCATATCCCCCGAGTGCAATCGAACTGCGTGACAAATTACTTTTGTAATATGTCATTATAGCTGTTTAAAATCCTATATTTATATTTCATAATAAGAGATATGAAAATAAGGAGTGACTTCTTTGGTGTGATACTGTTCAAAAAACAATCGGTTAATCTGATTTGTTTCCTTATTTTAAATAAATTATAATTAACACATAAATATATTTTAAAAATGAAGAAATATAGAGGGTTTACAGTACTTGCATTATGTTTAACTATGCTAGTATCTTGTAATGAAGAAGAGACTTTTGATGGTAAAAATTTAAAAGCATCTAAAAGTCAATTTTTAAATGAAGATATTCCAGATGGAATTAGTAATTTAGTGATTAAAGATATTACCAAATACAATAGAGGTTTAAGATCTGAGGTTGAAACAAATTGTGAAGAGAAAGAAGTAAGTTTTGATAAAACAGATTCAGATTTTTTTCTAATTAATCCAAATGGAAGCTTGTTATGGCCAGGTAACTTAGTCGGAGCAAGGTCTATTCAAGATGGATCACCAACATCTGTTCCATTTTATGGTAGAGATAGAAATTCAATTGAGATAGGTTTAGATGTTATTTCAGGTACATCTGCATCTACATCTACAATTATTCCGAACCCAACACCCGGTTCTGTGAGAAATGAGTTGAATAGAATTTTAGGAAACTACTATGATTCAGGAGCTCGTTTTCCAGCAGCATTTGAAGTATCTATAGAAAGAGTTCATAACTCAAGTGATTTACAATTTGCTTTAAAAGCTGGTTACTCAGGTTCAGGAGTTGATGTTGCTGGTCAATTAGGAATTAATTTTAGTGATAAAAAAACACGTTATGTAGTTTCATTAAAACAACGTTTTTTTACTGCAACAGTAACGCCTAAGGCTGAATTAATAGGTGATAGAGGATGGTTTAATAATAGTGTAACTCCTGAAAATCTTACTAATTATGTAACTGATTATAAGGAAAATGTTTCAAATGTTAATATGAATCCAGCTTCTTATATCGAATCTATAACATATGGTAGATTATTTTCTTTGATTTATGAATCTTCAGAGAGTGCTAAAGATGTCTCGGCTGCATTAAATTTTGCATATAAAGGCGCTATAGGTTCTGTTAAAGCTGATGTTTCTACAAAATATAATCAAACATTACAGAATACTACAGTAAAAGTAAAGCAAATTGGTGGAGATGCACAACCAGGAATAACTGCAGGTTTAAGTGCGGTATCGGGTGATTTGAAAGCTATAAATACTTTCTTAAAAGAAGGAGCAAATGTATCTAGAACAAATCCAGGATATCCTATTTCGTATAAAGTAAATTACGTATCTAATAACTCTCCTTTTAAGGTTGTAAGCAATGTTAAGTATGTGCAAAGAGATTGTGAACTTGTAAGTAGAAAAAAAGTACGATTTAACCCATTAACTGTTTCTACTAATTATTGGGGGTACGATCATGGTACTTCTGGTTTAGAATTATTTGGAAAATTAAGTGTACAAAAATTTAATAAAGCTACAAATAGTTGGTATAGTATAGGATCTTCTATTAATTGGGGGTTTAGTAATGAGCACGTAGTAAGGGATTTTTACAAATTTGATACCACAAAAAATATTTGGAATCGCAGTAAATTTATTGATTTTGATGTAGATCAAGTAAATGGTGAGCGATTTAGACTAGTATCTGTTGCTGGTGAAGCTGATGATCATTATGTAGTTCAAGAAGATGGAGGTACTGCTGCTATTATATATGAGTATAATGCAGAAAAAAAAGAATGGATAGGTTATGATAGCCGTAATAAATTAATTTCTGTACCAAAAAATAACAATGGTAATTCATTTGAATTTTTAAATGCTATTGATGGGTACTACGGTGGAGAATATGATAAAATATCTTTGAAATATAGTATCTATTTTTTGAATTAACAATAATAATAGTTTTAAAAAAAGGAGGTCAATTTGACCTCCTTTTTATTTATATAATTTGTTTTTTATTTTATGAATTTCTATGACAAGCTAACAAGGTGTTTTTTAATAACATTGCAATAGTCATAGGGCCAACTCCGCCAGGAACAGGCGTTATAAATGCTGATTTTTTTGAAACTTCATCAAAAGCAACATCACCAACCAAACGGAAACCATTCTTTTTAGACGAATCGGCAACACGGGTAATACCTACATCAATTACCGTTACATCTTCTTTTACCATATCTGCCTTTAAAAATTCGGGTATTCCTAAAGCTGCAATAATAATATCAGCCTGTAAGGTAATTTCTTTTAAATTTTTAGTTCTACTATGTGTTAAAGTAACAGTCGCATTTCCAACAGTTCTTTTTTGAGATAATAAAATACTCATTGGGCTACCAACAATATGGCTACGTCCAATAACCACTACATGTTTACCCGAAGTTTCTACCTTATATCGGTCTAATAATTCTAAAATTCCGAAAGGAGTTGCTGAAATAAAAGTAGGTAAATTTAATGCCATTTTACCAACATTTGTTGGGTGAAAACCATCAACATCTTTGTCGGGATTTATTGCCATTAATATTTTTTGTTCATTAATATGATCGGGTAGAGGTAATTGCACTATAAAACCATCAATATCATTATCAATGTTTAAAATAGCAATTTCATTTAATAATTCTTCCTCTGTGATATCTTGCGATAACCGAATTAAAGAAGATTCAAAACCGACACGATCACAGGCTTTTACCTTTGCATTAACATATGTTAAACTTGCACCATCGTTACCAACTATAATAGCAGCTAAATGAGGTGTTTTTTTATCCTGATTTTTTAAATCTAATACATCAATAGCAATTTCTTCTTTAATATCTGCTGATGTTTTCTTACCGTCTAGTAAAATCATTTTGTAGGGTGTTGTTGTTAATAATTATATCTAAATAAAAAGAGAAGCCACGGCTTCTCTTTTTAATATATTTTATTTTAATTATTTCATGTTTTGCATCATTTGCATCATCTTTTTTCCGCCGCCACCTTGCATCATTTTCATCATTTTACTCATTTGGTTAAACTGCTTCATCAATTGGTTTATTTCTTGAATTGATGTTCCAGAACCTTTTGCAATTCGTTTTTTACGACTCGCATTAATAGTTGAAGGAGTACTTCTTTCTAGCGGAGTCATTGATTGAATAATTGCTTCAATCCCTGTAAAAGCGCCTTCATCAATTTCAACATCTTTTAAGGCTTTACCCGCCCCAGGAATCATTCCAACTAAATCTTTCATGCTACCCATCTTTTTGATTTGTTGAATTTGACTTAAAAAGTCATCAAAACCAAATTGATCTTTTGCAATTTTTTTCTGAAGTTTTCTAGCTTCGTCTTCATCGTATTGTTCTTGGGCACGTTCTACTAATGAGATAACATCTCCCATTCCTAAAATACGATCTGCCATACGATCGGGGTGAAAAATATCAATAGCATCCATCTTTTCACCAGTACCGATAAACTTAATCGGTTTATTTACTACCGATTTTATTGATAAAGCAGCTCCACCACGAGTATCACCATCTAATTTTGTTAGTACAACACCATCAAAATTTAAAATATCGTTAAAGGCTTTTGCGGTATTTACAGCATCTTGCCCTGTCATAGAATCGACAACAAATAAAGTTTCCTGCGGATTAATAGCTTTATGAATGTTTGAAATTTCATCCATCATTTCTGTATCAACAGCTAAACGACCAGCGGTATCAATAATTACTACATTTTTCCCTGTTGCTTTTGCATGCTTAATAGCATTTTGAGAAATTTCAACTGGGTTTTTATTGTCAACCTCGGCATAAACTTCTACACCAATTTGCTCACCAACAACTTGTAACTGATTAATAGCCGCAGGACGATACACATCACAACCAACTAATAATACTTCTTTCGATTTTTTATTTTTCAAGAAGTTTGCTAATTTACCTGAAAAAGTAGTTTTACCAGACCCTTGTAAACCAGACATTAGGATAACGCTCATTGAACCTCCTAAATTAATACCAACAGTGTCGCCACCCATTAAATCGGTCAATTCATCTTTAACTAATTTAACCATTAATTGTCCTGGGTTTAACGTAGTTAATACGTCTTGTCCTATGGCTTTTTGCTGTACTCTTTTAGTAAATTCTTTGGCGATTTTAAAGTTAACATCGGCATCTAATAAAGCTCTACGAACTTCTTTTAGAGTTTCAGCAACGTTAACTTCGGTAATCTTTCCGTGTCCTTTAAGCGTGTGTAACGCTTTATCTAACTTTTCACTTAAATTATTAAACATGTATCGGCATCATTTTTAGAGCTACAAATATAATAATTTAGTTGTAAGGACTGTGGTTTTTTAAGAGCAGTTTGTTTGATTTTGTTCAATTTGTTGCTTTTTTTTAATTAAAATAGCATTTATAGCGAATCTTGTTTTAATTTCTATTTTTTTAGAGGCAAAGGCTTGTGGTAATTTAATAAAAGAGTAAAAATATTATTAAACTTATCAAAAACGTAGCACTAAAAATACCAACCCACAATAGTTTATTAACAGTAGTATTTTTATTAGTTTTCTGTTGTTTTTCTAAAATTTTAGCTTCAAAAGTATTCCAAGCAAGGTTTATTTGTTTGGAATCAATAGGGTTTTCTTTAAATTGAAGCCCTATAATAATTGCTTTAGCTTCTTGGGCGAATTCTTTTTTATCGATATTATTACTTAACCAATACTCCCAAAAAGAAACATCGCTTAGGTTTGAATTTAAAGCCCAATTTTTAAAGGAAGTATCTTTTAAAAAATCAGCAATGTTATGGTATGTTTTGTGTGTCATTTTGCAAGTGCCAAACAGAAGTATACTATTAAAAGTAATTTACTAAAAATATATACTCTTTTTAAGACTGCAAATTTAGGCATTAAATAATTGTAAAATTAAAACATCTTCACGCAATCGTTTTATAGCTTTATGAATATGATTAAGTACACTTTGGTAGTTAATCTCCATAATTTCGGCTATTTCAGGTGTTTTTAGGTTGCAATTATATTTTAAATACAACACTTCTCGTTGTTTTTTAGAAAGTTTATTTAACGAAGCTGTTAAATTTTTATTTCTAAAAGCTATTGATTCTTGATTTGTAAGAAACTCTTCAGGTGTAAAGTGAATATCAACAATAGGCTGGTTTATATCTCCAAGAAGTTTGTTTTTTTGATTTTTTTGAATAATTTTAATTAAAAAACGTCGGTAAGAAACAAATAGATAAGGCGTAATTTTGGTTAAATCGCTTAAGTTTTCACGATGTTCATATACATACATAAAAAAATCTTGAAGTGAGTCTTCGGTAATTATTTTATTTCTTGAAATTTTTAAACCGTATTTAAATAAAGGCTCGTAATAGTTTTTAAAAAGTGCTTCAAAAGCAATTAAATCACCTTCTTTTAATGATTTCCATAAAATTTCGTCAGATAGTTTTTTCATAAAGAAGGGTTGATATTTAGGTTAATACGTTTTAAATGTAGTGAAAAATATTTTAATCATTTTTCATTCTTTTTTTAAAAAAGTTAATAGAGCTTTAAATAAATCCTTAAAATTGAAAGCAAACAAGTATATTTGCAAACGCAAATTTTCAATAAAAAGATAGAATGAAAGCTGGAATTGTAGGATTACCAAACGTAGGAAAATCAACATTATTTAACTGTTTATCAAACGCAAAAGCGCAAAGTGCTAACTTTCCGTTTTGTACGATAGAACCTAATATTGGTGTAGTAAATGTGCCAGACCCACGAATTCAGGTTTTAGAAGGTATGGTAAACCCAGAGAGAGTAATGCCTGCAACTGTAGAAATTGTAGATATTGCTGGTTTAGTAAAAGGAGCAAGTAAAGGAGAAGGTTTAGGAAACCAATTTTTAGCAAATATTAGAGAAACAGATGCAATTATTCACGTATTACGTTGTTTTGATAATGAAAATATTATTCACGTTGATGCTTCTATTGATCCTATTAGAGACAAAGAAACCATTGATATTGAGTTACAATTAAAAGATTTAGAAACTGTTCAAAAACGTTTAGAGCGTGTAAAAAGAACGGCTAAAACTGGTAATAAAGAAGCGCAAATAGAATTAGAGGTTTTATTAAAAATTGAAGAAACTTTATTACAAGGAGTATCAGTAAGAGCCATCGATTTTTCAGAAAAAGACCAAGAAATTGTAACAGGATTACAATTTATTACGGCAAAACCAGTGTTATACGTTTGTAATGTTGATGAAGGATCGGCAGTAAACGGAAACGATTATGTAGCCAAAGTAAGAGAAGCAGTAAAAGACGAAAACGCACAAGTAATTGTCTTAGCTGTAGGTACCGAAGCTGATATTACCGAGTTAGACGACTACGAAGAACGTGAAATGTTTTTAGCCGATATCGGTTTAAAAGAAGCAGGAGCATCGGTTTTAATTAGAGCCGCTTACAGGTTATTAAACCTACAAACTTATTTTACTGTAGGAGTAAAAGAGGTGCGTGCTTGGACCATTAATATTGGCGATACTGCACCACAAGCAGCAGGTGTTATTCATACCGATTTCGAAAAAGGATTTATTAGAGCTGAGGTTACAAAATACAACGACTACATTACTTTAGGTGGTGAGCAAAAAGTAAAAGAAGCAGGGAAATTAGGGGTTGAAGGAAAGGAATATATTGTACAAGATGGCGATATTATGAACTTCAGATTTAACGTTTAATTTTTTAATTTTTAAAATAATAATTAGGGCGTTCGGGCGGGCTTTCACTACTCGCTTTTTTTAAATAGAAAAAATTTAAAAAAGAGCTCAAACAAGCCGTTCAATCCCTAACGCAAAACCAGAACGCTGTAGATTATTCTACAGCGTTTTTTTGTATCTTATCAAAATAAAATAGCGTTAATAAATATGCAAGTAGATAAATCAATATTTCAATATTTAGAAAATTTAAAACAAAATAACAATAGAGATTGGTTTACCGATCAAAAACCACGTTTTGTTGAGGTTCAAAAAAGCGTAAAAGAGTTTTATGGAAAAGTAGGCGAAAACCTAGAAATACACGATGTTATTGATAACTTTAAATTATTCCGAATTTATAGAGATGTTCGTTTTTCAAAAGATAAAACGCCGTATAAAACACATTTTTCAGGGTCATTTTCACGAAAAGGAAGTCATTTAAGAGGTGGTTATTATTTACAAATTGAACCAGGAAACAGTTTTCTAGCCGGTGGATTTTGGCAGCCTAATAAAGAAGATTTACTACGTATTAGAAAAGAAATTGAACTCGATGCTTCTGAGTTTAGAGAAATTTTAGAGAATCCTGAGTTTGTGAAAAATTTCGGAACTAAATTTGAAGGCGATGAAGTAAAAACCGTGCCAAGAGGTTTTGATAAAAATCATCCTGATATTGATTTATTGCGTAAAAAAGGATTTATCGCTGTGCGTAATTTTAGCGACAAAGAAGTGTTCTCTAATAATTTTTTATCAGAAATTGATATTTCTTATAAAGCTTTACGACCTTTTTTTAATTTGATGAGCGAGGTATTAACAACCAATTTAAACGGTGAAAGTTTACTTTAAAATCCTCAAAAGAAACAGACCTCACAGGTTTTTAAAACCCGTGAGGTCTAGGAGCTTGTTTAAATTTTTTCTACGATTTTTTTTTGATAATTTTTGTCAATTCGAGTGATTTTAATAACTAAAAAGAATTAAAAGTATCGAGAATTTTTATGCTAAAAAAGTTCTCGATATAATTTTTTTGAAGAATAAAAAATAACTCGAACTGACAGGTTGTTTTGAGTTTTTATAATAGAATGTAAGAATTTAAACAGAATTTAAAAGAGTTACAGGTTACAATCAAAAGAATCGAATGGTTTGAAATTAGTACAAATGCCTAGCCCCGATTGAAGCTTTGTTTGAGCTCTTTTTTGTTTTTTTCAAACAAAAAAAGCGAGTGCGGAAAGCGGGAAATTGCTTCAAAAAAAAATAATTTGCCTCGGTTATAATGTTACTGAAATAAAAATGTAATTAGAAAGAAAATTAAGTGGTATTTTAAGTAACATTCATGTAGTTTTGTTATATGAATTTTTATGAAAAAAAATATACTGTTACCACAAACGAAATTGATGAGTATCAGCACGTAAACAATGTGGTGTATGTACAGTGGATGCAAGAAGTATCTGCCGCACACTGGTTATTGCTAATAAAAGATATTGCTAAACCTGATTATGTTTGGTTTGTAATTCGTCATGAAATTGATTACAAAAAACAAGCAGTTCTAGGCGATGAAATAAGTGTAAAAACATGGGTTGGTAAAACCGAAGGAATCCGTTCTGTTCGTCATTTTGAAATACACAAAGGCACTGATTTATTAGTAAAATCGGAAACGACCTTTTGTTTATTAGACGCAAAAACTAAAAAACCAAAAAGAATAACTAAAGAAGTTACAAACGTACTTTTAAAAAAAAAATAAGCAATATATTTGCACATTATATATAGAAAATGACAACATTTAAAGGGTTAGGAGTACAAAAACAATACGTTGAAGGACTGAAGGAATTAGGGATTACAAAACCTACTGAAGTGCAAGAAGCGGCAATACCATATTTATTGAAAAATAATGCTGATTTTATTGGGTTAGCACAAACAGGAACGGGTAAAACTGCGGCTTATGGACTGCCTGTTTTACATAAAATTGACGCTTCAAAAGATACAGTTCAGGCTTTAATTTTATCACCAACAAGAGAATTGGTACAGCAAATAAAAAAACAATTATTTAAGTTTACAAAATATGTAGATGATAAAATTTTTGTAGAAGCTGTTTATGGTGGTGAAAAAATAGACCGTCAAATAAATAACTTAAAAAGAACGACCCACGTAATTGTAGCTACTCCAGGGCGTTTAATCGATTTGATTGAAAGAGGTGAAGTAAATTTAAAAGATATCAATACTTTGGTACTTGACGAGGCAGATGAAATGCTAAGTATGGGGTTTAAGTTAGACTTAAATCGTATTTTAAAATACACTTCAGGTACTAGAAAAACATGGTTATTTTCGGCAACAATGCCCGATGAAATTAGAAATATCATCAAAAAATACATGGATTCATCGGCAAAACAAGTGGAGGTGAATAAAAATTCGTTGGTAAATGCTAATATTACGCATCAGTTTATACAAACGACTATTCCTGAAAAAGTAGATGTAATTGTAAAATTTTTAGAAAAAAAACCTTCAGAAAGAGGCATCATTTTTGCTAGAACAAAAGCAGGTGTGCAAAAATTAACAAAATTGTTACAAGATGATGGTTTTTCGGTTGCCGCTTTAGAAGGTGATATGCAGCAAAGAGATCGTGAAAAGGTAATGCGAGCTTTTAAAAACGAGAGTCTTCAAATTTTAGTTTCTACAGATGTTGCCGCAAGAGGTATTGATGTACGAGATTTAGGTTTTGTAGTACACCACCAATTACCAGAACAATTAGAATATTACACACACCGAAGCGGAAGAACTGCCCGAGCAGGAAAAAAAGGTGTTTCTTTAGTATTGATTTTAAATAACGAAAGAAATAATATTAAAGAGGTAGAAAGAACTTTGCAGATAAAGTTTTCAGAAATTAATATTTAATTAGTATTTTCAGTGGATATTATTTACGCCCTTGATATTGCAGGAACATTTGCTTTTGCCATTAGTGGTGCTTTGGTGGCAATGAAAAAACAATTTGATGTATTTGGTGTTGTTATTATCGCCTTTGTTACCGCTGTGGGTGGTGGTATGATTCGAGATGTTTTAATTAACGCACACCCCATAAATTGGATTAGCGACCTTAATTATATTTGGACAATTTTAACTGCCGTTGGTTTTACTTTTTTATTTAGAAGTAAAATAGCGCCACTACGTAAAACCATGTTTTTATTTGATACTATTGGAATTAGTGTGTTTACTTTATTGGGTTTAGAAAAAGGTTTATCGTATGATTTACATCCTTTTGTAGCCTTGGTTATGGGAATGGTTTCTGCTGTTTTTGGAGGTGTTCTTAGAGATGTACTCACCCGAAAAGTTCCTTTAATATTTAAAAAAGAAATATACGCATCCGCTTGCTTGGCAGGTGGAGTGGTATATCTTATTTTAGAAGAATTTAATATAAATAAAGACCTTCAGTTTGTAATACCAACACTGGTTGTGTTTTTAATACGATCAATTGTAGTAAAATATAAATTAGAATTACCAAAGATAAAATCCGATGCTTTGGGTGAATTGGGTTAGTTTTATAGAAAAAAAGATATTTTATCAAAATTTAAAAAAAAACGAGATGAAGAAAGAATTTAGTTTAGTGTTTTTATTGTTTATAAGTATAACTGTTTTTTCACAAGAAAAAAAATTACCAGCAGGATGGGATATTATTAGTTTAGATAATAAAACAGCCTATATGAATTTAATTACAGGAAGTATTTCTAAAAAATATCCTACAAAAGCCGCGGTAAAACCTTCGGGAAAGCTAGCCTTTGACCCAACAATTAGCCATAAGGTAAAAAAAGGAGAAACATTAAGTACTATTTCAAGAAAATATGATGTAAAACTATCCAGGTTATACCGATTAAATAGCATGACTAATTTTGATACCTTAAAAATAGGGCAAGAAGTTGTAATTGGTTATGGGCAAAGTAAGGCGGAAAAAACTGCTTTTTTTAAGAAAGTAAACTCTAAAACTCAAATAAAAACCACGCCTAAACCTTTAGATAAACCAATTGCTAAAAATAAAGTAATAATAGCAAACAAAGCTAAGGCTAAAGCTGAAACAAAAACTAAAACGAGTTCTAAAGATACCCCTAAAACTAAAACGGCTTTAAATAAAGAATATGCAAAACGTTTTGCGCTTATTGTAGAAAAAGATCCTGTTGTTGAAAAGAAAGTTATAGCAAAAAAAGTAGCTGTTGTTACAGGTAAAAAAGCGGTAGTTAAATATCATACTGTTACAGCAACAGAAACTTTATACGGAATAGCTTCTAAATATAAAATAGCTGTAAAAAAATTAAAAGAATTAAATAATATTAAAAATAATACGATTGCTATTGGACAAAAGTTGAAAATAAAATAATAATTCTTTATACATTAAAAAAAGCTCGAAACTTTAAAGTTTCGAGCTTTTTTAATATATGAAATGTCGCAAAAAATTATTTTCTTACTAATTGAGCCATGTAAAAACCATCAAATCCAAATTCATGGGCTAATACTTTATGGTCTTTTACAAAGGTAAAATCTTTTCCATCTTCCGAGGCTAAAAACAGTTCAACTTGTTCTTGATTTTCTGAAGGCAACACAGAACAGGTAGCATATACTAATTTACCACCTGGTTTAACCATCCTAGAATATCTTTGTAAAACATCTTGCTGAATTTCTTTGATATTATCAATAAATTCAGGCTGTAATTTCCATTTACTATCAGGGTTTCTACGTAAAACACCCAAACCAGAACAAGGAGCATCAATTAAAACTCTATCGGCTTTTCCGTATAATTTTTTAATTACTTTGGTAGAATCAATTACTTTTAAATTGATATTACTAACACCGTTTCTACGAGCTCTAATTTTTAACTTTCTCAATTTACTTTCGTAAATATCCATGGCAACAATTTGCCCTTTATTTTTCATTAATGCCGCTAAATGTAATGTTTTACCTCCAGCACCCGCACAGGTATCAATAACTTTCATTCCTGGAGCAACATCTAAATAAGCCGCTACTAATTGCGAAGAAGCATCTTGAACTTCAAAAAATCCTTTGTGAAATGCTTCTGTTTTAAAAACATTGGCACGTTCTACTAAACGCAAGGCATCATCACAACCGTTTACAAACTCCGTTTCGATACCTTCTTGTTGTAAATCTTTTTGTAAATGTTCTTTTGTTACGTTTAATGTATTGGTACGTAAAATAACATCGGCACGTTTGTTTAATGCCGCCATTTCTTTTGTCCAAACAGTTTCACCTAATTCTTTGATTCCTAATTCATCAATCCAATCAGGAATAGATTCTCTGTATTTTCTAATTTGAGAAAGTTCATCGAAACGTCCTTTGATTCGTCTTGTAGGCGTTTCTTCAATCTGATTCCAGTCTGGTAATTTAATTCCTTTTAATACACACCAAACTACTAGCAAACGCCATAAATCTGGTCGTGAATATGGAGTTTTCACATCTGCAATTTCGGCGTATAAACGCTTCCATCGTACGATGTCATAAATAGTTTCGGCAACAAATTTTCTATCACGTGCGCCCCATCTTTTATCTCTTTTTAATGCCTTTTCAACAGCTTTATCGGCATATACGTCATCATTAAAAACGTCACGTAAACTGTCAATAACTGCGTAAACTAAATTTCTATGTAATCTCATTTGGTGAATTTATGGGTGCAAAGATAGTGGATTTTAATGGTTTTTTGTACTTTCGTTTTGAGTAAAAAATCATGCTAAAAAAGTAATAAATGAAACAATTGATACTAACTTTAATACTGTTTTTAGCTGTTTTTTTTAATGTAACAGCTCAAGAAAACATATTTGGAAAAGAAAATGAATTTCCAGCGAATGAAATAAGATATGTTTTTGGTGATAATGTAAAATTAAGAGAAGCTTCAGATGTAAATTCTAAAGTGATTTTATTATTAAAAATAGGTGCTGAAATTACTGTTTTAGAAAAAACAGCTAATTTTTTATTTTATAATGGAATTAACAGTTATTGGTATAAAGTAGCATATAAAAATTCAACAGGTTTTATTTTAGGTGGGCTTATTTCTTTAGATAAAAAAGAAGTTGATAATTCTAAATATTTACTTTCTTTGAAAAAAGAAAATTCAGCATATTATATAATAGTAAGAGTTGTTAATGAAGATAAACCGTATTTAGAAAATTCATCTTTATTAGGGGTTGAACAGGGTTTTTCAATGAAAACTTTTGATAGTCAGGGTGTAACGTCGATAGAAAATATGGCTTATATTGATTTTATAGTAGAATCATGTGGTTTTAACGGCGGAGGTTATTATTTGTTTAATGATGGAAGCACATTAAAAAAAGCAATAGAATTAACTCAAATAGGAGATGGAGGAAATTGGTTTGGAGAGGAATTAATTTTTCCAAGAAATAAAAATGGTAAGGATGGAGTAATTTTATATGAAAAAGAAATAGGAGAGATTTTAGACGAAAAAACAAACCATACCAAAATAATTATAGAAAAAAAAGAGTTAGTTTGGAAAGGAAAAACATTTATTCAAAATAAAGATTAGTTAGTATTTAATGAATTTAAATCATCCGATAACATATATAAAAGGCGTTAGTGTAGCTAGAGCAGAATTATTATTTACTGAATTAGGGATAAAAACTTGTAATGAATTATTACATCTTTTTCCGTTTCGTTATATTGATAAAACCCAGTTTTATCCGATTAATCAATTAGTACAAAACGCTGCTGAGGTTCAAATAGTTGGTAAAATAACAGCCGTTAAAGAAATTGAACAAAAACGAGGAAGTAGGCTAGTGGCAACTTTTTCTGACGGCACAGGTTTTTTAGATTTGGTGTGGTTTAAAGGTGCTAAATGGATAAAAAACAGCTTAAAAACCGATGTTCCGTATGTGATTTATGGAAAATTAAATTGGTATAACGGTCGGGCAAATATGCCACATCCTGAAATGGAAACTTTAAAAGAGTATAAAAGTAAGCTTCAAACGGCGATGCAACCTGTATATCCATCGACAGAAAAATTAGCAAATAAAGGAATTACCAATAAAATTTTGCGTGGTTTTATTCAAGAACTTTTCAAAGAAATAATTCAGCAAATAGAAGAAACATTACCTGATTATGTATCCGAAGAAAATAATTTATTAGCTAAAAAAGAAGCCTTATTAAATATTCACTTTCCTAAGAATCAAGAATTATTAGCAAAAGCACAATATCGCTTAAAATTTGAAGAATTATTTTTTATTCAAATTCAATTATTACAGAAAAAACGCATCCGAAAATCAAAAATAAAAGGTGCTGTTTTTGAAAAAATAGGCGAGAATTTCACCGATTTTTACACTAATAAATTACCTTTTGAATTAACAAATGCTCAAAAAAGAGTGTTAAAAGAAATCAGAATAGATGTGGGTTCAGGAAAACACATGAATCGTTTATTGCAAGGCGATGTGGGGTCAGGAAAAACAATTGTAGCGTTGTTAAGTATGTTAATTGCAATTGATAACGGCTATCAGGCAACAATTATGGCGCCAACTGAAATTTTAGCGATTCAGCATTATAACGGAATTACGGAGCTTTTAGAAGGAACAACGATAAAAGTTGAATTATTAACAGGTTCAACCCGAATTAGAAAAAGACGTGAAATTCATACAGGTTTAGAAGATAAATCAATACATATTTTGGTAGGAACACACGCTGTTTTAGAAGATAAAGTATTATTTAAAAATTTAGGAATCGCTATTATTGATGAGCAACATCGCTTTGGGGTAGCACAGCGTTCTAAATTATGGCAGAAAAATCAACCGCCTGTAATTCTGAATGAAAAAGGTAGAAATATTCATCAAAAATATAAGGATGAAAATTCAGATTCGTATCAATTAATTAAAGAAATTGCCTTTAAACGAAAAAACAGAACATCGAAAGCAGAAAGAGCTTTGTGGGAAGTTTTAAAAAATAAACAAACGGGTTTTAAATTCCGAAGATATTATCTTATTGAAGATTTTTTAATTGATTTTATCTGCCTAGAAAAAAAACTGATTATAGAGGTTATAGGAAAATATCACACGACCGAAAAACAGCAAGAAGCCATGAATTTGCGTACCGAAATTCTAACTGCATTCGGTTATAAAGTGGTTCGGTTAGATGAAAATCAAATTTTAAATTCGCCTGAAAATAGCTTAAAAAATAACCTTGAAAATAATTTTGAAAATATACTAGATAAAACAATAAAAAGAATCATTGCAACTTTAAATAGTTTGCCTACCGTTGCAGTAAAAAAATCAATTCCACCACACGTTTTGGTGATGACAGCAACACCAATTCCACGAACTTTAGCCATGTCGGTTTATGGTGATTTAGATATTTCTGTAATTGATGAATTACCGCCAGGGCGTAAGGAAATTAAAACGGTGCATCGGTATGATAGTAATCGTTTATCGGTTTTTAAATTTTTGAAAGATGAGATAAACAAAGGGCGACAGGCGTATGTGGTGTATCCGTTAATTGAAGAATCGGAAGCGATGGATTATAAAGATTTAATGGACGGCTACGAAAGTATTTCGAGAGATTTTCCATCGTCAAAATATCAAATAAGTATCGTTCACGGAAAAATGAAACCTGCCGATAAAGAATTTGAAATGAATCGTTTTATAAAAGGCGAAACTCAAATAATGGTAGCAACAACGGTAATTGAAGTTGGCGTAAATGTACCAAATGCCTCGGTAATGGTTATTGAAAGTGCCGAGCGTTTTGGCTTGAGTCAATTGCATCAATTGCGAGGTAGAGTAGGGCGTGGAGCTTCGCAAAGTTATTGTATTTTATTATCGAGTTTTAAATTGTCATCCGATAGTAAAACCCGTTTACAAACCATGGTCGATACCACCGATGGTTTTAAAATTGCTGAGGTAGATTTAAAACTTCGAGGTCCTGGAAATATTATGGGAACGCAACAAAGTGGTGTATTAAACCTAAAAATTGCCGATGTGGTAAAAGATACGGCAATCCTACAAAAAGCCCGTCAAACCGCAATCGCTGTTTTAGAAAATGATGCAACTTTTTCGAAACATGAAAATGCAAATCTATTGAAAGTCTATACGCAATTACAAAAATCAAACGGGCTTTGGAGTAATATTAGTTAGTTTTTTTAAAAATTAAAATTTAGGAATTAATAATAATGGCAATAGGTTAAAGCCCCTTGTTGAGGTGTTTTTTTAAAGAATATAAAATTCTTGGTCTAAACCTTTTTTTTCGATATTAATAATTTGAATAAGTTTTAATAATTCATTTTCTTGAATATTTTTTATATCAAAATTCATTTTTTGAATATTATATCGGTCTCTATTTCCGTTTTCGTGTATTGCTTTTTGAATGTTTTTAGGAATAAAAAATGTTGCTTTTTCAGTAAGATGTTTTTTATACTCATTGATATAAATTCCAATACCTGCAATATCAAAATCGCCAAAATGCAGGTAATTATTAGGAATAGATTGCATCCATTTTATAAAATCTTTATTTTGATTTTGTGGATAGCGAGAAATAAAAAGAGCATTTATATCTTTAAATAAATATTTTTGCTCGTGAATATGTCTAAAATTTCTAGAATTTTCAACACCAATAATAATCGTGTTTTTAGGTATTTTAAAAGTTTCAAAATCAGAGATAAAAATAAAACTTCCAATTGTTGGATGTATAATGAATTCTTGATTATTTAATTTGGCTTTAATAGGCGTGTAACTATTGATTAAAAAACCTTTAAAAGCTCTTTCTTTTGAGTTTTTTGAATCCGTAGTAATTTTAACAAAATCGGCACGAGTTGTATTTTCGTTTTCTGAAGCCGAAATATAATTTTCTAAATCATTAATTTCTAATTGATTTGAAATATAGGTGATTAATGCTTTTTCATTTTTAAGGTGTATTGTTTTATGATGTTTTCCCTTTGTCCATAGAATATTTTCAGCAATTAAATCGTCGATTAATTTACTTTTAGCAGAACTTGCAGTCACTTTTTCACCAGCAATTAGCCGTATTAGTATTTTTGCTGTTTTAAGAGCTAATTTCATTTTTTATATTATTAATTAAGAACTTTTGCGGTTACTTTTACTAATTGTGTAATTTTTGTGATGTATTTTTTACGGTCAGTTTTTGATTGTTCTTTAGATAATCGATAGGTATATTTATAATTGGTAGCGTTTTGACTTGTTGGCGAGCCGTTAATTAACAAGATATTTCTTTGATTGGCAAAGCCTAAAATTCCTTTTATATTATTTGGATGTAATCGACCAATTTCGTCCATCATACAATGCAATTTAAAGCTTTCATCTTTTTTAGACGCATTGTTTTTAAACACATTTAAAAGAGAAATATTAATCATTGCTTTTGCTAAAACATCTGTTCCTTCACTTCCTACGTTCGATAATTTTTCAACCCAACCAGAATCATTATCATTTTCAACAATTCTGAATTGTAAATCAAAAGATTCTGAAAGTGTTAAACTTGATTTTTTTGATTTATTGATTTCTTTGACTAATAGTTTTAATAAATCGATGGCTTTATTGTTTTTATTTCCCGATTCGTTTGTTGTAAATAAATTTTCTATGCCTAATAAATCACTATTTTCATCATTAAAATTTTTGATTTCAATTAATAATTTTACAATAGGATTCGAACTTTCTTGAGTTCTCATTTCCATGTTTTTGATAGCTTCAACAAAGTTTTTAGTTCTAAAATCAGTATTTATTTTTCGGATAGTTTTTTCAATTTCGGCTTCTTTCGATATAATTTCTTTGGTATCTCTAGCGATTTGCTCAACAATACTGGCAAAGTGTTCATTCACTCGTTTTTCAAATTCTTTTATTTTATCTTCGTTTATAAATTCTTTTAATGTGATTGCAAAATCATAAAATTCAGTATCTTCATTAAGATTTATTTTAAATTTAAAAATATTTTGTTCTTCAAAATTCCCTGTAAATAAATTGATATTTTGTTTTAAATCGTTAAGTTTCTGAATACTTCCGTAATATTTTTGAGTTAATTCTTCTATAATTAAAACGGCTGAAATACCTGTTTTAGAAGTGTTTGTTTCTGTATTGTTTTTTTGAATTTCTTTTGAAAAATAATCTTCTATACTTGAAAAAGCATCTGTTGTTTTAAAATCTTTGAAAGCTTCTAGATCAGTATTAAATTCTTTTATTTTAGCATCAATAATTTGAACTTCTTCTTGTTGATGTTTAACTTTTTTATCAAATTTATGTTGTTCAATTTTTTGTTCTTTTACTAAAGAATCTTGTTTTTTTACGAAATCAGCTTTTGATATTTTAAATTCGGGAACTTTATCAAAAAGTTCTCGTTTATCTTTTTGATATTCGATTACCGATGTTTCATTTTCTTTGATAAAAGTTAATTTTTTTTCAATTTCCGATACTCTTTTTTCAATTTCTGATACTCTTTTATTGTCTGCTCCTTTGGTTTCTAGTTCCGAATTTTGTTGTTTTTCAAGTTCTTTAATTCTGTTGTCGGAGGTTGTTTTTTCTTTTGAAATCGAATTTTTATATTTTTGAATAGCTGTGTTTTTTATATTTTCAATGCTATCTATTTCGGTCTTTTTTTTATTGTTTTTGGTCGATATTTCACGAGCAATTGCTTTTTCGATGCGTTCTAAATTTGTGGTAAACGTATCTTTTTCGCTATAAATTTTATCTAAAGACTCTTCTTTTTCTTGGAGAATTTTTGTTTTTTCTGAAGCAGATTTTTCTATCCACTCATCTAGCGTAATTTTATTCGTTTTTAACTTTTGATTATTTTTAGAAATTATGTATTCATTTTCTGAGATAGAATCATTTAAAATACTTAATTTTTTCCTAAATTTTATTTTCAGATTCTTTAAATCGTTGTTTTTTTCTTCGTTAATTTTATCAATTTCATTTTGAATATCGACATTTTTTTGTGTTAAGTTTTCTATTTCTTGCTGATATTCTTCAACTGTTTTAATGCGATTATCAATAGCATTTAAATTCAGTTCAATGCCAAAAAAATTAGTGGTATTTTCATCTAACTTCTTGGTTAATTCTAGTTTTTTGGGGTTTAAATTGGTTTGAAAAAGTACATTTTTTTCGTCAATGACTTTTCCAATGGTATTTTCCCAGTTAGGAATGGTATCATTTAGCCAACCATATAAAGACGATTTATTTTCTTTCAGATTGTTTTGAATCTGTGTAATTTCAGTTGAATTTTTTTGTTGATTTTCTTGTTTTTTTTCAAGAATATTTTTGACTTTTTCGTTAATTTTTACTTCTTCTAATTCCCATTCTTTACGAACAATTTTTATTTCTTTATTAGCGTTAGAAATTTCAGTTTTAGCATCTGAAATTTCTTTTTTTAATGTAGTTTTTACGTTTTTGCAATTTTTTATTTCATCGTCAAAGAAAATTTTATGTTTTAATTCGGCTTTTTTTCTTTTGATGTTATTTTCATTATCGATAAGCAATTTTAGTTCATTATTGTTTTTTGTAATTTCTTCTTGATTCGCTAATTTTATTTTAGCGATTACATCATTATAAAAAGTATCAATTGCCAATTTTTCATCTGAAAAAGTACTTTCAGCCTTGTTAATTTCGGCATTTTTATCATTTTCAAATTCTTTATATTGATTTTTATTTTGTGAAATTAAATTTTTATACTTTTCTGTTATTCCTGAAAATTGGGATGTTAAAAGTTGTTTTTCATTTATTTTGGCTTCTTTTTCATTTGTCAGCGTATCTTTTTGGGCAACTTTTTCAATTAAGGTATAAATATTTTGATTTTCGTATTTTATTAATTTTTGTTTGGCTTCTTTTATTTTTTGGTCAAGAACTTTTATGTCAGAAATTATATTTTGTTCTCTTTTTTTGTGTACATTTTTTAAATTTTCGGTTTTATCCGATAAAATACTCAGCGTATTTTTTTCGTTCGATAAACTAACAAATAAATTAGGGTTTTCATTTTTAATATATTGCAATCTATTGGCTAAATTGACGGTTAATTTTAGTGTATCTTTTTTTAAATAATTTAGTGTTTGATACGTGTTAATAATTTTATCTGCTTGATTTCTAATCGTTATTTCACCTTTTCTATTTTTTTTAAACCAAAGATTAATATCCTTTATTTGGGTTTCAAAATCTTTTAAATGAGTTTTGGAATAATTTTCAATATCTATTTTAAATTCATTTTCGCTAATAGAACTAATAATCGTATCTTTAATATCTTTGGCTTCTAAATTAGCGTTTAGCAGTACGTTTTGTATGGTTCTAGGGATATTTTGATATTGTTTGCTATCCATCAAAGCATACTGTTTAAATTCAGAATTTAAACTTTTATTGTCGCCATATAATATTTTTCGATATTCCTCATAGCTCGATATTATTTTAGTGTAATGAATATCTTTCCCGAAATTACGTCTAATTCCTTCCCAATTTTCAGCTTTTCCATTTTGGTCGATAAAAAGTGTTCTTTTATATTCCGATTTAAAAAAACGAAACGCCACTTTTCCATTTACTTTATATGCTAAAATAGAAAAAGGAATGTTGTCTTTTATCACTTCATAAATAATGTAAGAGTTCTGATATTCAAAATAATAATCATCAAAACGTTTCTTTTTACTAGGGATTCCTAATTTATTTTTGTTGGCGTTATAGAAAAATAAAATAGCACGTAAAAGCGTACTTTTTCCAACTCCTTGCGTTCCTATTAAATGTACATTTCCGTTGAGCCCTATTTCTGCATATTTTACAGAGGCACTATTTATAAAAATTATTTTATTCAGGTATTTCATTTTCAGTTTCTTGAGGAATATTAATACTATCGATAAGGTCTTTTAAATAGTGGAAAGAAGTAAGAACTTTATAAGTTTCTGTCAATTCATTTTCGAGACTTATATAGTTATCTTTTACTAATTTGTCGATTATTTTTTTAATGCTATCCAGTGTTTTTATTTCCTTATTTTCCTTACCGATTCCTTTTAAGTTTTTCAATTTATTTTTTAAATCGGCGTTATTTTTTAATTGACTATCAATTTCTGATGCTGTAAATCGAACACCGACATCAAAAGAAGAATCGTAGGTTTTAAAGAAATCTAAAATATCAATCCATTCAAAGGCTTTGTTTATTTTCCGTTCTAAATCAATGTTTTTTTCACCAGGACGACTAAAATAAAAATAGTCATCGCCTTGTTCTAAAATGTAATTTATAGGATAAAAATACTCGTATAATTGCTCAAAAGTTTCTTCATCGTCTAAAATTTTATACAATGTTTTTATTTTTTCATTCGGGCTATTTGAACTTATAAAGTGTCCTTTTCTTAGTGTTTCAAAAATAGTAGCGGTGTGTTTTGATAGCATTTTTTAGTCTTTTTTTTAGTCTTTTTTTTGAATTTTTATTTTTCTCTATTTCGGATAAATTAAAGCATATTCAATCCCATTATTTTTTTGATATTCATTTTCGAATTTTAACTCTAATTCAAATTGTGAAGCTACTTGACAAAAAATAGTAACACGCTCGTTAAAATCAACTTCTTTTAAAAAATCGTAATTAAGAATGAAATTAAAAAGATTATCGCTTGTTCCTACAAATTCATTTCGTATTTCCTCTAAATTTATCATCACTTCTTGTTCGATACTATTTTCTAAATATTCATCAGAAATACTATCGGCAATTAGCGGTTTATAATGTAGTTTATCGAGGTTTTTGCTTGCAATTTTTTTAATAATCGTAAAAGCATTTTCATCATCTCTTAAAAAATCAATCGATAAATTTAGCGGTTCTGAAATACGTTTTTCAAAAATTACGTCATTTTTAAGGGAAAAATTTTTTTGAATATCGGTTTCCGATTTAATTCGAAATTGGTCTTTTAAATATTTTATTTTTCGTAATTTTTCTAAAAACTCGCCTTGATGTTTTATTTGATTTAAGAAATTAATTATCTGTTTTTGAATTGCAATAAGATTGTGAGAACAGTCACTTAAATTATATTTTAAATCGATAAGAATCTGATTTAATTCTTCGTCTTTTGCTTGTTCAAAAAACGTAATTTCTTCTGTATTGATTAAGCTTAATGTTTTGTCAATTAATTTTTTAATAGTGTCTCTTTTTTCATCGAGGCTTTTTAATTTTAATTTTTTGACTTTATAATTAGGTTCATTTTTAAAGGTATTTTCGATATTTCGTCGTATATCGATTACATTTCGTAGCGTGATATTGCCTATTTTACGAAAGGTTTTTTTGATGAATTTTAGATGATTATTTTTTTGTTTTTCATTCTTTACTTCAAGATAATAAATTATTCGTTCTTTTATTTCTGTAATATTTTCATCAATAAAAGAAACATTTATTTCTTCATTAACTTCTAGTATTTTTTCAAAAAAATCAAGAAATACATCATCTATTTCTAAACAATTATCATTCTCTCGAAGTACCGATAATTCTAAAAGGGAATTAATTTTCGATTCATCATTATCAACAATATCTAAAGCGTAACTTTTTTTATAATGAAGCAATTTTCGTTTACTAAACATTTCAGAAAGCAATTTTTCTTCTCGATAAAGAATAGATACTAATTCTTTTATATTCTTAAAAGTATTCATAAACCAAATTTTTTTCAGCAATTTAAACATCGCCAAATTTCATACTTGGCGATGTTCTATAAAAATACAAAAAAATCAAGATTAAATACTTGAAATATAGTTTGATGTTAGTTTAATTTTTATTTTAAACCAAATTATCATTATGTTGAAATAAATCCTATTTAAATTATTATCTATTTTTTAAATATTATGTAGTTTGATATAAATTAAAGATAAACAAGAAAAAAGGGATAATCCAAATACTAATATTTTGTTTTTTTTTAATTAAAAAAAATATCGAAAATAGAAGTATTAAAAAAGTATTTATTATTAAAAAAAAGAATGTTTCTATAGATATCATAACATGAGGGTGTACAAGAGGAGTATCAAAAATATAATATAAAACGAAACATAATAGTTGTATAATAGAAAAAGCTACTGGAATTTTGTTTTTATTTAAAATCATTAGTTTTTGGATATATTATTTTGATAATTTTAATTTATTGAACATCTGTAAATATTAAAGATAAACAAGTAAAATGATTATTTGTCTAATTTTATCAAAATCAGATATACCTATATTTTCTCGTTCATCAATATTTTAGGTATATTTCTAAATAAAATGATTTAATAAAGTTACTTCAATTTATTAATCAAAGTAGGAAACTTCTTATAAACATAAATATGTTTGGATGTTTTTCTATCGTAACCACCTTTTAGGTCTTTATCCAATAAACCTTTATTATGAAAATGAGTTTCTAAGGCCAATGATAGTCGAACAGATTTCATATTCCACGTTTTCCAATACAGACATTGTATATTATTTTTATTTTTGTGTTCTCTTTTTCGTCTGCTAGGATCGTTGGTAATTCCTACGTACCATCTTGCGTTTTTTGTAATTAAAAAAGAATTTTTACGCATCCATTTTTTAATTTCTTTTTGAACTTTATTGTAAGTTTTGGTTTTACTTGCGGATGCTATATTTGCGTCTTTCATTTATTTTAATAAATAATTTTTATAATTTTAAAAGAGGATAAAGATACAATTCTATTATTTTCTATTATTTTTGAAGCTTAATTTATCCTCAATAATAATCGCTTTAATTTATTATAAATAATAATCTATAAATGAATAATTTAACGACAAATCCTAAACCTCCAAAAACTCCATGGCCAACAAAAGAGGCAATGCAACAGGTTTATGAACTGAATTTATGGGGAAATAACAACAGCGCTTTTTATTCGGGAGCGGGTTCACACCAGGCTGAAATTGTAGCGCCTTATTTATCGGTGGTAAGTTCATTTTTAAAATCTTTTGAAACACCATTAATAGTTTGCGATTTAGGCTGTGGCGATTTTAATATCGGAAAAGAATTAGTAACACATACAAAGCAATATATTGCGGCAGATATTGTGCCAGAACTCATAACATATAACACCGAAAAATTTAAAAATCCGAATTTAACTTTTCAAACCTTAGATATCGCAAAAGATACCTTACCAACTGCCGATTGCATAATTTTAAGGCAAGTTTTACAACATTTATCGAACGATGAAGTACAAAAAGTGCTAACTAAATTAGCCGATTTTAAATACGTTATTTTAACCGAACATTTACCAAACGGAGAGTTTATTCCAAATAAAGATATTATTTCAGGGCAGGGGATTCGACTTAAAAAGAAAAGCGGATTAAATATTTTAAAAGCTCCTTTTAATTTTCAAATGAAAGAGAAAAAAGAGCTTTTATCGGTTGTTTTAGAAGATAAAAAAGGCATAATTGTAACGACACTTTACACTATTTTTTAAGTGATTTTTATGCTTTTATTTTGTGTCGTTATGCTGAATTTTTTCAGCATCGCATCAGAGTAGAACTACGGCAAATCAGGATGAGAATCTGAAATAAATACATATTGACAGGTTCGATTTGATACTCTTTTTAACAAGGGGTTTCAACCCCTTTCTTTTATCCTTGCCTTTCTTAGTTTAATTTTAAATGCTATTTATAAATCAAATATTTCGCTCTAATTTTCTTAAATTCAAACAAGTCTTTTTCCCATGATTTTTTAATCTCTTTTTCTGATAAACCTTGTTGAATTTGTTGCTGTAATTTTTTTGTTCCAGCAAGTTTGGTAAAAAACACGGTGAAAAAAGATTTTTTAGGCGATTCTTTATAGGCTTTTATCAGCCAAGATAAGTTTAAGCCCGAAAGTTTTGGCTGTTTTTGCAAGTTTTCACCATAGCATAATTTCCCTTTATACTTTGGGTATTTTGAACCATCGTTAGCTTTTGGGGTAAAACTAAAGGCCGTTTTTTTCAAATAAGGCGCACCATAAATTTGAAACTGCTTGTTAGTTCCTCTACCTGCCGAAACCGTTGTACCTTCAAAAAAACAAAGGCTAGGGTATAGGTTTATAGAAATTTCATTGGGTAAATTAGGCGATGGTTTTATCGGTAAATTATAACTTGTATTATGCGTATAATTTTCTAAAGGAATTACGGTTAAATCACATTTTAGACTAGATTTTACATTTCCTGAAGTGTTTTTAAGCCAATTTTCGCCATTTATCATTTTTCCATACTCGCCAATTGTCATTCCATAAACCACGGGAACAGGGTGCATTCCTACAAAACTTGTATGCGTCATTTGCAAAACAGGACCATCAATATAATGAGCGTTAGGGTTGGGTCTATCCAAAATAATTACAGGGATATTTGCCTGGGCACAGGCCTCCATTACATAATGCAATGACGATATATAGGTGTAAAAACGAGCGCCAACATCTTGAATATCAAAAACTACAGCATCGATATTTTTTAATTGCGCTTGCGAGGGCTTTTTATTTTTTCCGTACAACGAAATAATCGGTAATTGCGTTTTAGTATCAACGCCGTCAATAACCGTTTCGCCAGCATCTGCTTTACCACGAAAACCATGTTCGGGTGCAAAAACTTTTTGCACGTTGATGTTTTTATAATCGTGTAAATAATCAACTAAATGATATTGTACTGTTTTTAACCCCATTGTATTAGGAGCTACTTCGGCACGTTGTAAAACATTTAAAACAGAAGTTTGATTGGCTACAATAGCGATATTTTTTCCTTTTAATTTATGTAGATATAAATTGGTTCTATCAGCGCCAATTTTTAAAGGAAGTGTTGTTTTTGTAGGGGTTGTAGTTGCTGTTGCTACCTTTTTAGGCATTGATTTCTGTTGCTGAGCGCAAGAAGAAAATTGAAAACTAAAACAGATTAATAATAATAAAAAGTAACTAAAATTGTTTTTCATGTAAATATCTTTAAAAAAGATAAAATTACTACTTAAAAACCTTTTACGAATAAAAACCACTAAAAATTTAATTGCTACTAAGCATCGCCTAAAATTAAGCAATAATTAAGTACTTTTGAGTCTCTAAAAAAATATAACTTTTGAATTTCGAATTATTTATCGCCAAACGAATTATTGCAGGAAAAGAACGTGAAAGCAGTATTTCATCGCCTATTATTAAAATTGCGACTATTGCTATTGCTTTAGGTATTGTAATTATGTTAATTTCCGTAGCAATCGCATCAGGTTTTCAGAAAAAAATCAGCGATAAAATGACGGGCTTTAAAGGGCATATTCAAATTGTAAATTACGATACCAATAACTCAGATATTTCTACCGTACCGATTTCTAAAACCCAAGATTTTTATCCGAAGTTTACACATATTCAAGGCATTAAAAACGTGCAAGTTTTTGCCAATATCGGCGGAATTATAAGAACCCCAACCGATTTTGAAGCCATTGTTTTTAAAGGTGTTTCTTCCGATTATGATTTTTCATTTTTCAAAGAATATTTAGTCGAAGGACGCTTGCCAAATTTTGAGTTGCCTCGAAACAAAGAAATACTAATTTCTCAGGCAATTGCCAGCAGGTTAAATTTGAAATTAAACGACACCATTCAAACCCTTTTTAGCGCTACCAAAAGCAAGCTGAAATATAAAATGCGAAAGCCAATTATTGTAGGGATTTACAATACAGGTTTTGCCCAATTTGATAAAACTATGCTACTTGGCGATATCCGAGAAGTTCGACAAATTAACCGTTGGACAGCCGATCAAATAGGCGGTTTTGAAGTTTTAATTGATAATTTTGAGGAGTTAACCCAAAAAGGAAACGAGATTTATAGCAACATCGGATCTACCTTAAACAGCATGACGATTGTAGAAAATTACCCATTAATTTTTGATTGGATTAAACTTTTTGATAATAACGTATGGTTTATCATTGGAATTATGATTTTAATAGCCGGAATTAATATGATAACCGCCTTGCTGGTTTTAATATTAGAGCGTGTACAAATGGTTGGTATTTTAAAAGCCTTAGGAAGCAGTAATTGGAGCATTCAAAAAATATTTTTATACAACGCCTCTTATTTAATTTTAAAAGGACTTTTTTGGGGTAATTTAATAGGGATATCGCTGTTATTAATTCAAAAATACTTTAAAATAATCGAGCTAAACCCCGCAACCTATGCAGTGGCAACCGTACCTGTTGATATCAGTATTTTAGCGATTATCACACTAAGTTTAGGAACGCTATTTTTATGTTTTTTAATGCTGATAATCCCTTCATATATTATCACAAAAATAGCCCCATCAAAAGCCATAAAATTTGCGTAAATAATTATTTTTAGACTTTTTTTTTGGAGCTATTTCCCGCTTTCCGCACTCGCTTTTTTTGAAGAAAAATCAAAAAAGAGCTCAAACAAATGCTACAATCGGGGCTAGGGATTTTTAGGGAATTTACAGCTATTAGTTTCCTTGTAAAAATCAATCAAAATTATCTATACTATGAGCCTGTTTAAATTTCATCTAAAAAAGTTTTGTAAGATAAAAATAAGAAATCGAATCCGTCAAACTGAATTTATTTCAGTTTCGCATCCTAATTTATCATAGTTTTTAGCTTTTTTTTGATAATTCTTGTCAATTCGAGTGATTTTAATGACTAAAAGGAATTTGGAGGGAAAAAACACTCGAAATGACAGTTTATTTAATTTTTAAACATGCTCTATATATCAAAAATTTTATTACCATCTTTTTTATAGCAATTTTATTATTGTTTTCATGTGATTTGAAAAAAGAAAATATTAAAGATTTAGATGTGATTAATGATGTTTTTTCCGATTTATTTATTAATGATTATTCATTTGAAGGCTTTAGAGATTATAAACAGAGAATTTATACTGAAGATGAATTAGAAAAGATTGGTTTTGATAGTCTTTATGTTGAATATAAGAAAAATAGAAAAATAAAAAAGACACTAAATGTTTTTATAAATGAGACATTAACTTCTGTCAACAATAAGACACTAGAGTTAGTTTTGAACATAGATGATTATGATTTGAAATCTAAAGAAGAAATTAATTTTAATCCGACACAAGAGATTAAACTTTCAAAAAATATATCTTTTTCTTCTTATGATAGTGCTACAGTAGCTAGATATGTGTTTTCAAGAGTTTACATCAATAAAAGAAAAAATAAAGCATTTTTTGTGTTAAAATTTGATTGTTTAGATGGTTGTTATAGTGAGCACATAATTTATTTATCTAGAAAAGACAATAAATGGTCTTTTGATAGAGATCAAACTCTTTTAGCAGTTTAGTACTAAGTCAGGCGTATATAAGCAAGCGATAACAATAGTAAAAATATAAAGTCATAACCTTAAAATGTTATGGTTTTTTAAATTTTAAAAATAAGCGACTACTTTTAGTATGATTGATAATCTGAGGTGTTAAAAGCAGAAAATATAGTAATTATATTACGATTTTTCTTGCTATTAATAACAAATACTAAACAAATAGGATACTTGTAAAACGTTTAAAAAAAATTACCTTTGCCTTTGTAAAACGAAGAAATGAAATACGCAAAAAATATTTTAGAAACTATTGGAAACACGCCATTAGTTCAGTTAAATTCTGTAACCAAAGAAATCGATGCTTTAGTTTTAGCCAAAGTAGAAACCTTTAATCCAGGGAACTCTATTAAAGATAGAATGGCAGTAAAAATGATTGAAGATGCTGAGGCAGACGGTCGTTTAAAACCAGGAGGAACTATTATTGAAGGAACTTCAGGAAATACAGGAATGGGATTGGCTTTAGCGGCAATTATAAAAGGCTATAAATGTATTTTTGTACTTTCTGATAAGCAGTCTAAAGAAAAAATGGATATTTTACGTGCCGTTGGTGCACAGGTTATTGTTTGCCCAACAAATGTAGAGCCAGAAGACCCTCGTTCATATTATTCAGTTTCTAAGCGATTAGGAGCAGAAACGCCAAACTCATGGTATGTAAATCAATATGATAATCCATCGAATGCTTTAACACATTACGAGCAAACAGGACCTGAAATTTGGGAACAAACTGATGGTAAAATTACACATTTAGTAGTTGGAGTAGGAACAGGAGGAACTATTTCAGGAACATCAAAGTATTTAAAAGAGCAAAACCCGAATATAAAAGTTTGGGGAATTGATACCTACGGCTCTGTGTTTAAGAAATTTCACGAAACAGGTGTTTTTGATGAAAATGAAATTTATCCATATATCACCGAAGGAATTGGAGAAGATATTTTGCCTAAAAACGTAGATTTTTCTGTAATCGATGGTTTTACCAAAGTTACCGATAAAGATGCAGCCGTTTATACCCGTAAAATAGCCAAAGAAGAAGGGATTTTTGTTGGGAATTCAGCAGGATCAGCAATAAAAGGAATGTTACAATTAAAAGAACATTTCAAAAAAGACGATGTAGTAGTTGTTATTTTTCATGACCACGGAAGTAGATACGTAGGGAAAATGTTTAATGACGATTGGATGCGTGAACGTGGTTATTTAGATAAAGAAGTAACTACCGCTGAAGATTTAATTAAAGGACACCTTGATAAAGCTTTAGTAAGCGTTCAAACCGAAGAATTAGTGTCGCATGCTATTGAAAGAATGCGTGCATTTAAAATTTCACAAATCCCGGTAAGAGATGCCAATGGTTTTGTAGGTTCTATTGACGAAGCAGATTTATTACACCGTTATATTGCCGATAAAAACATTGCCGATACGCCAATAAAAGATATAATGGGCGCTATGTATCCTATGGTAAAGTTAGACGCTTCAATTGATGCTGTTTCTAAGTTAATTACAAAAGAAAATCAAGCAGTTTTAGTTGATTTAGGAAATGGAAAACACCATATTATTACCAAGTACGATATTATAAATGCTATTTAATATTTTTTATTTAAAAGTAAAAATAATTAAAAAGCCCACTCATAAGAGTGGGCTTTTTTAAATTAATTCAAATAATTTAAATTATGAAAAACAGTTTACAAAGCTGTTTTAAAGCATTTATTAACTAAAGGCACTGCAAAATTAAAACTTAAACAATTGGTGTTGCTTAAAAATAAATTATTTGACATTTTTTTAACGCTATTGACTTGTTTAAGGGGTTAAAACGTTAATAAATTCTTAATTATTATTGAGCATGTTTATGTGCTTTGTAAGACGAACGGACCAAAGCACCACTTTCTACATACATAAAGCCCATTTCTAAACCTAAAGTTTCGTATTTTTTAAATTGATCGGGGGTAATAAATTGCTTAACAGGTAAGTGTTTTTTACTAGGCTGTAAGTACTGCCCAATAGTAATAATATCTAAACCAACAGCACGTAAATCTTTCATGGTTTGAATAACTTCCTCTTCCTTTTCGCCTAAACCAAGCATAATTCCCGATTTAGTACGCATTCCTTTTTCTTTCAAGTATTTTAACACCCCTAAACTTCTATCGTATTTTGCTTGAATACGAACTTCACGTGTTAACCTGCGTACAGTTTCCATATTATGCGAAACTACTTCAGGAGCAACTTCAATAATACGATCAATTAGTTTTTCGTTTCCTTGAAAATCAGGAAGTAATGTTTCAATGGTTGTTTTAGGATTTGCTCTACGCACTGCATTTACAGTTTCTGCCCAAATAATAGAACCACCATCTTTTAAATCGTCTCTATCTACTGATGTTAAAACGGCATGCTTAATTTTCATTAACTTAATAGAACGGGCTACTTTTTCGGGTTCATCCCATTCTACGGTTTCAGGTCTTCCTGTTTTTACTCCACAGAAACCACATGAACGGGTACAAATATTTCCTAAAATCATAAAGGTAGCAGTTCCTTCTCCCCAACATTCTCCCATGTTTGGGCAGCTTCCACTGGTACAAATGGTATTTAATTTATATTTGTCTACTAAACCTCTTAAGTCGGTATATTTTTTCCCAACAGGAAGCTTTACACGCAACCATTTTGGTTTTTTTACTCTTTCTGGTACTATTACTGATTCGTTTGCCATTTCAATAAAAATTCGATAAAAAATTGAATAGCAAATTTACAAAGAAAAGAGTTATAAATTGATTAAAAACCAAAGACTAAATCCGATTAAAAAAATAATACCAGCAATACTTAAAATCCGCAGGGCTAATTTTGGTTGATTTTTTTTAGGGGTATGTTTTCCTGTTATCAACACGTAATTTAAAATAGCGTAAAAAGGAGCTGTTAAAAACGATAAAATAGTAGCTATTTTAACTAAAAAACTCATATCGGTTAAAAAATAGTTTAGAATAATAAAAGTACCAAAGGCTAAAAAAAATATCCAAAAAGAATAATTTAGCTTATTTTTTTTAACAAATAATAAATTAGAAGCCTTGGTCATTGCTCTTGGAGAAGCGTCTAAGGTTGTTAAAGTTGTACTAAACATGGTGGTAAATGTGGTTATTCCTATAAATAAATAAGAAAAATCACCTAAATTTTCGGTGTATAAATTGATTAATTGCAGAGCAAAATGATTTCCTTTGTTTGAAAAAGATTCTCCAGATTGATACATCACTAATGCACCAAGTACAACAAAACAAACCCCTAAAAAGAAGGTTGCTATGTAACTTACATTAAAATCAAAAACAGCATATTTGGGTTTTATTTTTTTGAAGGTAGCTTTGCTTTTTTCTACAGACCAGAGAGAGTGCCAAATAGAAACATCTAAAGGCGCAGGCATCCATCCTAAAAAAGCAATTAAAAAGGTAATTTGTGCTGTTCCACTAGGTAGTATTTGCTGAAAATTAAATCCTTTTTTGGTGCTAAAAAGAGCTGCTATTACCGCTACAATGGTACTTATTGTTAAAATAATGATGAGGTATTTCATTAAGTTATCAAGTAATTTACACTTCCCGAAGTTTAATATAACAATACTAATTCCTAAAATAATAACAGTCCAAATAACCAAATCATTTGTAAATCCAAAAATACTAGATGCTAAGCTGGCTGTAACAATAGTAACTGCTGCCTGAATGGTAAACATGGTTACAAAATTTAAAATAAAATATGTAATTAATACATTTTTACCTAATTTTTTATAGCCATCTAGTAGCGTTTCACCTGTAGCGTTAGCATATCGAGGTCCAAATTGAAAGAAAGGGTACTTAAAAAAGGATACAGTTAATAAAGCCCAAAGTAGTCCGAAACCAAAATCGGCACCCGCTCTTGTAGCTTGTACTAAATGAGATACGCTTATTGCTGCACCAGTAAATAACAAGCCAGGACCAAGTATTTTTGATAGTGATTTTTTCATAAAAAGGGGAGCTGAAAAAAGTTTAAAATAAGATATGTCTTTCAAGTAATTGGTTTTTAAAACTTGAAGCAGTGTAAGTTAAGATTTTTTGATTATTTCTGCTAATAATTTTTTAGCTCTTAATAATTTAATTTTAACATTATTCATTGGTTCTCCAATTTTATCTGAAATTTCTTTGTAGCTTAATTCTTGAAAAAACCGCAGATTAATAATTTCCTGATATTTTGGTTTCAATTTCTTAATATCTCTTAAAAGTTTGGCTAAGTTTTGTTCGGTAATAAGCGTGTCTTCAGCCGATGGTGTGTTGTCTATAATTCTAAATGCGGCCTCCTGTTGTTCTTTAGAAGTGTTTAAAGAAATTACACTGTTTTTTTTTCTTAAAGAATCAACATATACATTTTTAGAAATAGCAATTAGCCATGTTTTAAATTGATACTCTTCATTAAATGTATCAATTTTATCAAAAGCTTTAGAAAAAGTCCGAATGGTAATATCTTCAGCGTCGTTATCATTTTTTATTCTAGCCAATTGATAACTATATACATTTCCCCAAAATGTATCTAACAAAAAATTAAAAGAAATTTGATTTCCTTTTTTAGCTAGTTGAATATGTTGAAGTACTTCTTCTTTAGGTATTTCCAAAAGGTGTGTTTGTAGTGTATAGTAATAAAAAATAAAGCTATTAAAACAGATGATTTTTACTATAAGAAAAAGAAATATTATTTGTTATTTTTCATGTTCATTGTCGGTGCAAGAATCAAATTGATCAGGTGTTTTTCCACAAAAACCACAAGATTCACCACTTTCGTTTAGAACAGGATTTTGACTCGCACAAGTACCAGCAAATTCACCGTCTTTTTTTGCCCAAATTTTTATAGCAATCCCAGCAAAAGCAATAGCTAATAGTCCGATAGTAATAAAAATTAACTTCATAATATTAAATTTTGTTATGCAAAGATACGAACTTCCTTTTCTATAAAATTATTTTATTGTAAATTTATAGCGGTGATTTTTCATTTTTTTGAGAATCATAAAAAATAATTGTTTAATTTAATTTTTAATATATGAAAAAGTATTTAGCAGAATCATTTGGAACATTTTGGTTAGTTTTTGGTGGTTGTGGTAGTGCCATTTTTGCTGCTGGTTTCCCTGAATTAGGTATTGGTTTTATGGGGGTATCTTTAGCCTTTGGTTTAACAGTTTTAACTATGGCGTATGCTGTTGGGCATATTTCGGGAGGGCATTTTAACCCTGCAGTATCATTAGGTTTATGGGCAGGAGGTAAATTTTCAGCAAAAGAATTAGTGCCTTATATTGTTTCTCAATTAGTAGGTGCAATTTTAGCTGCGGGTGCTTTGTTTTTAATTGTTTCAGGAAAATCAGGTTTTGAATCTATCGGCGGTTTTGCTGCTAACGGCTATGGCGAATTATCGCCAGCAGGTTATAATATGACATCGGCTTTTGTTACTGAATTTTTATTAACCATGTTTTTCTTATTGATAATTTTAGGAAGCACTAACGACAGAGCGCCTAAAGGTTTTGCTCCAATTGCTATTGGTTTAGGCTTAACATTAATCCATTTAATCAGTATTCCAATCACTAACACTTCGGTAAATCCTGCACGTTCTATGAGTCAGGCTTTATTTGCAGGAGGCGGTTATTTAGCACAATCTTGGTTGTTTTGGGTTGCACCAATTGCAGGAGCAATTGTTGCAGGATTTATTCATAAAGCATTATTTGACAAAGCGTAAAAATGTTCTGTTTCTATACAAAAGCACCTTTTTTAGGTGTTTTTTTGTTTTTAAATTATTTTTTTTGAAGCAATTTCCCGCTTTACGCACTCGCTTTTTTTTGAAGAAAAATCAAAAAAAGAGCTCAAACAAATGCTTCAATCGGGGCTAGAAATTTTTCCTTACTTATAAAATTGTACTAAAAACTTAAATTTTATTCAAAAATAGTTTTATAGAAAAATCGAATCCGTCAAACTGAATTTATTTCAGTTTCGCATCCTGATTTGCCATAGTTCTTCATTTTATGTGATTCTGAAATAAATTCAGAATGACCTTTATATCTTAAAAAAAATAAAAATATTTTAAATAATATTTACTTCAATTTCTAAATCAATAGAAAATGTATCTTTAATATTTTTTTGAATTTTTTGTGCTAGTTCGTAAATTTCCATACCTGTTGTATTTCCATAATTAACAAGTACTAAAGCTTGTTTTTCATGTACGCCACAAGCACCAAAACGTTTTCCTTTAAAACCACATTGTTCAATTAACCATCCCGCAGGAACTTTTACTTCTGTTTTTGAAATTTCGTAATGAGGCATTAAAGGAAACTGATTTAGAAGTGTTTCAAAATGGTTTTTTGAAATTACAGGATTTTTAAAAAAACTACCGCTATTTCCAATTTTTTTAGGATCTGGTAATTTTGATTTTCGAATAGCAATAATAGCATCCGAAACATTTTTTATAGTTGGATTTACAATATTTTTTGATGTAAACTCCGCTTCAATAGCACCGTAAGAAGTGTTTAGTTTGTGTTCTTTTTTACTAAGTTTAAAGCAAACTGAGGTAATAATATATTTGCCTTTTGAAGCATTTTTAAAAATAGAATTTCGGTAGCCAAAATTACAATCTTCATTTGAAAAACAGACTAATTTACCAGTTTCAATTTCAATAGCTTCTACTCGAGTAATCGTGTCTTTAACCTCTACGCCGTACGCACCAATATTTTGAATTGGGCAAGTACCTACATTTCCTGGAATAAGTGATAAATTTTCAATTCCTCCATAATTTTCAGAAACACACCAAAGTACAAAATCGTGCCAATTTTCGCCAGCATTTACGGTTATGTAAATATCGTTTTCGTTTTCTCTATCAATAGAGATTCCTTTTAAATTTAAATGAACAACAAGTTTTTCAATATCTTTGGTTAGTAACATATTGCTACCTCCAGAAATTAAAAAAACATCTTTTTCAGATTTTAAAAGTTGTTGTAAACTATAAAGTGAATCAACAGAAATAAAACGTTTGGCATTAACATGAATGCCAAACGTATTATAGTTTTTTAATGATATATTTTCTTGAATATTCAATGAAACCTATTTTTTGTATTGTTGTAAAGCTATTTTTAAAATCTCTACAGAACGAATTAAATCAACTTTATTTAATACATATGCCATACGAATTTGGTTTTTACCTTCTCCAGCAGTAGAATAAAATCCACTAGCAGGTGCAACCATAATAGTTTCGTTATTATCGTTAAAATCTTCTAAAATCCATTGTGCAAAATCATCAGCATCAGCAATAGGTAATTCAGCTACACAATAAAAAGCTCCTTTAGGATTAGCTACTTTTATACCATCAATTTTTTGTAATTCAGAAATTAAAGTATTTCTACGTTCTTGATACTCTTCAATAACTTCATCAAAATAACTTTGAGGCGTGTCTAAAGCTGCTTCACTAGCTAATAAAGCATAAGTAGGAGGGCTTAAACGAGCTTGAGCAAATTTAATAGCAGTATTGATGAACTCTTCATTTTTAGAAACGATACACCCAATTCTTGCACCACACATACTGTAACGCTTAGAAACAGAATCAATAACAATAGCGTTTTGTTCTAAACCATCTAAAGTCATTACTGAATTGTGCTTTTCACCATCATAAGTAAACTCACGATAAACTTCATCAGCAATTAAAAATAAATCGTGTTTTAAAACGATTTGCTTTAATTTTTCAATTTCAGCTTCGCTATATAAATAACCAGTAGGATTACCAGGGTTACAAATTAAAATAGCTTTTGTTTTTGATGTAATTAATTTTTCAAAATCTTCAATAGCAGGTAACGCAAAATTATCTTCTATTTTAGAAATTACAGGAACAACTTTTACACCTGATGCAGTAGAAAAACCGTTATAGTTAGCATAAAAAGGCTCAGGAATAATAATTTCATCACCTGGATCTGTAATACTACCAATAGTAAATAATAACGCTTCAGAACCACCTGTAGTAGCAATAATATTATTTGCGTTTACATGAATATCGTTTTTAGCATAGTAATTAGCTAATTTTGTACGGTATTGTTCAGAACCTTCAGAACGTGCGTATGATAATACTTCAATAGTATTATTTTTAACAGCATCTAAAGCTACTTGAGGAGTTTTAATATCTGGTTGACCAATATTTAAATGAAAAACTTTTGTTCCGTTTTTTTTAGCAGCCTCTGCAAAAGGAACCAATTTACGAATTGGTGATTGAGGCATAGAATTCCCTTTTATAGAAATAACAGGCATATGATATAATTTATAGTTGTTTGATATGCAAATTTGCAATTTTTATTTGAAAAAAATAGCCCTTATTTCTTAAAAAAACAAAATTTTGAAAATATAAAATGTATCTTAATACAAAAATTGAAATAAATGACTTTAATCAAAAAAATAAGCTTCTTTTTTGCTGTCTTTTGTAGTATGATTTCCTTTTCTCAAAATAACTTTATGTTTTTAGGGAGTCAAACAAAAAAACAGGTAGTGCGTTTTAAATTAATAAATAATTTAATTGTTGTTCCTGTAGTGGTTAACGGTCAGAAACTATCTTTTATTTTAGATACAGGCGTAGGGAATACCTTGTTATTTAATCTGACAAAAAAAGATAGTTTAAAATTGAATAATGTAAAAAAAGTACTGCTTCGTGGTTTGGGGGGCGGTGTTCCTGTTACAGCATTGATTTCAACAAAAAACGAACTAAAACTTAATACTATTGTAGGAAATAATCAAGATTTATTTGTTGTTTTAACCGAAGATTTTAATTTATCGGAAAAAATGGGCATAACAATTCATGGCATTATTGGCTACGATTTATTAAAAGATGTTATTGCTGAAATTAATTATAAAACCTCAAAAATTATTTTTTATAATCCGAAGAAATATCATCAAAAAAAATGTAGAAAATGTGAAGAGTTTCCGCTACGTTTTTATCGTAAAAAACCCTATATCGATGTTGCTGTTAAAGTTGATACCGTAGGTAATTTGGTAACGCCTGTAAAAATGTTAATAGATACAGGTGGTAGCGATGCGATGTGGTTGTTTGAAAACACAAAACAGGTACTAAAAACTCCAATAAAGCATTTTAAGGATATTTTAGGTGAAGGACTTAGCGGAACTGTCTACGGAAAACGAAGTAAAATCCCTGCTATTTTATTGGGAAGTTATGCAATTAAGAACCCTACGGTTTCTTTTTTAGACAAAACATCAACCATGAATGCGAGGCGTTTTAAGGAACGAAACGGAAGTATAGGTGGTGCTATTTTAAAGCGGTTTAAAGTTTGGATAGATTATCCGAATAAAAAGTTGCTATTAAAGAAAAATGCGTCTTTAAAAAAAGGTTTTTATTATAATATGAGTGGTTTACAACTTATTCATGATGGGCAAGAATTGGTAAAAGAAGAGGTTTTTGCTAATTCAAATGGGGCGGATAATAATCAAAATAATGGGCGTATTATTTCGTTAAGTACGAAATATCAATACAAATTTAAACCTTCTTTTAAAATTGATGAAGTTTTAACCGATTCGCCAGCAGGCAAAGCAGGTTTGCAAAAAGGTGATATTATCAAAAAAATAAATAATAGGGCGGCCTATCAATATGAGTTAGGTGAAATAATAGTGATGTTTCAGCAAAAACCTTCTAAGAAAATAAAAATGACGGTAAAAAGAGGTGAAAAGCATCTTAATTTTGAATTCAGATTAAAAAAACGGCTATAAAAAAAGTGCCAATTTTTAGATTGGCACTTTTAAATGTTTTATAAAATTATAAAAAAATTATAGCGATTTTGCTTTTACGGCAGCATCTTTTTTAGCAATAAAACCTTTAATTTTAATTCTTTTTCTTTTGTTTTTAGCATTTGAAACAACCGTTAAAGTTTTAGAAAAACCTCCTGGTCTTTTTGTGTCGTAAGAAACTTCAATCTGTCCTTTTTGCCCTGGCATAATTGGTGCTTCGGGTTTTTTAGGAACTGTACATCCACAGGCAGAAATAATATCTTTAATAATAATAGGTTCATCACCAATATTTGTAAATTCAAAAGTACGTTTTCCTTCTGAAGCGATTGCTACCTTTCCGTAGTCAATTGTTTCTGTTTCAAATTTAAATTCTTGTGCGCTTACTGTTAAAGTGATAAAGCAAACAGCGATAAATGATAAAATTCTTTTCATAATTAGTAAAGTTAATTTAGGGATTTACTCCGTTACAAATTTAATATTTTTTTAGTTTTAAAAAAAAACCAACACCTAATTTTTTATACTTCTATAGATAATTGTATTTTTGTTTTTTAAATTCAAAAATAATGCCAAAGCATAAGTAAGTGAATTATTTATGGCATAAATATACATAAAACATATGAATATTCCATCAAAATACGATTCTAAAGAAGTAGAAGGAAAGTGGTACGATTACTGGATGAAACATAATTATTTTCATTCAGAAGTAGATGATCGTGAGCCTTATACGATTGTAATACCACCACCTAATGTAACAGGAGTATTGCATATGGGGCACATGCTAAACAATACAATTCAGGATGTTTTAATACGTCGTGCACGTTTACAAGGTAAAAATGCTTGTTGGGTTCCTGGAACTGACCATGCATCTATTGCTACGGAAGCAAAGGTTGTTGCTAAGTTAAAAGAACAAGGAATTGATAAAAATGACTTAACTCGTGAAGAATTTTTGGCACATGCTTGGGAATGGAAAAACGAGTACGGTGGAATTATTTTAGATCAGTTAAAAAAATTAGGTGCTTCTTGTGATTGGGAACGCACTGCTTTTACTATGGACCCAGCATTGTCTGAATCTGTAATTAAAGTTTTTGTTGATTTATATAATAAAGGCTTAATTTACCGTGGTTATAGAATGGTAAATTGGGATCCTGAAGCAAAAACGACTTTATCTGATGAAGAAGTTATTCATGTTGAAAAACAAGGAAATCTTTATTATTTAGAATATAAAATTGAAGGTTCTGAGGAAAAATTAACCATTGCAACTACACGTCCTGAAACTATTTTTGGTGATACGGCAATTTGTATCAATCCGAATGATGAGCGTTTTACACATTTAAAAGGAAAGAAAGCAATTGTTCCTTTATCTAATAGAGTAATTCCTATTATTGAAGATGAATATGTAGATGTTGAATTTGGTACTGGATGTTTAAAAGTTACTCCAGCACACGATGAAAATGATAAAGTTTTAGGAGATAAACACAAATTAGAAGTAATTGATATTTTTAATGAGGATGCTTCTTTAAACTCTTTCGGATTACATTATCAAGGAAAAGACCGTTTTGTAGCTCGTAAATTAGTTGCTAAAGAATTAGAAGAAAAAGGAATTTTAGTAAAAACTGAAGTTCATATTAATAAAGTAGGAACATCAGAAAGAACTAAAGCTGTTATCGAACCAAGATTATCAGATCAATGGTTTTTAAAGATGGAAGAGTTAGCAAAACCTGCTATTGATGCTGTTTTAGGTGAAGATAGCGAAGTTAAATTATATCCAAAGAAATTCGAAAATACGTACCGTCATTGGATGGAAAATGTACGTGATTGGAATATTTCTCGTCAATTATGGTGGGGACAACAAATTCCTGCGTATTTCTATGGCGATGGAAAAGAAGATTTTGTAGTTGCTTCAACTATTGAAGAAGCGGTAGTTTTAGCTAAAGAAAAAACAGGAAAAGCTGATTTAGTTGCAGCCGATTTAAAACAAGATGAAGATGCTTTAGATACTTGGTTTTCTTCTTGGTTATGGCCAATGTCTGTTTTTGATGGAATTAATAATCCTGAAAATGAAGAAATTAAATATTATTATCCAACAAATGATTTAGTTACTGGTCCAGATATTTTATTTTTCTGGGTGGCTCGTATGATTGTTGCAGGATACGAATATAAAGATGAACGTCCGTTTGAAAACGTTTATTTAACAGGTTTAGTACGTGATAAACAACGTAGAAAAATGTCTAAATCGTTAGGGAATTCACCTGATGCTTTAAAATTAATTGAAGATTATAGTGCCGATGGTGTTCGTGTAGGTTTATTATTAAGTGCTGCTGCGGGTAACGATTTAATGTTCGATGAAGATTTATGTAAACAAGGAAAAGGATTTTCAAATAAAATTTGGAATGCATTCCGTTTAGTTACAGGTTGGGAAGTTGATGCAACTATTGAGCAACCAGAATCAGCAAAAATTGGTTTAGAATGGTATAATGCAAAGTTTCAAACAGTGTTAGCTGAAATTGAAGACCACTTTTCTAAATATCGTTTGTCAGATGCTTTAATGGCTATCTATAAATTAATTATGGATGATTTTTCGTCATGGTTATTAGAGGCTGTAAAACCAGCATATCAACAGCCAATTGACAAGAAAACTTTTGATGCTGTAATTGCTGTTTTTGAAGATAATTTAAAAGTATTACATCCGTTTATGCCTTTCTTATCAGAAGAAATTTGGCAACATATTACAGATAGAACTCCTGAAGAAGCTTTAATTATAGCTAAATATCCTGAACTTAAAAAAGTAGATACGGCAATTATTAGTGAATTTGAGTTTGCTACAGAGGTAGTTTCAGGAATTAGAAATATCAGAAAAAATAAAAATATTTCATTTAAAGATGCAGTAGAATTATCAGTAGTAAATAATGAAGATTTTACAACTAAATTTGATGTTTTAATTCAGAAATTAACCAACGCATCAGAAATTAATTATGTTTCTTATAAGGTTGAAGGAGCTTCATTTAGAGTAAAATCAAATGAATATTTTATTCCTGTTGCTGAAGAAGAAATTGACGTAGAAGCTGAAACTATTAAGTTAAATGCTGAATTAAAAAGAGCAGAAGGTTTCTTATTCGGAATTCAAAAGAAATTATCAAATGAGCGTTTTGTAAGCAATGCACCTGAACAGGTTATTGTTATAGAGCGTAAAAAAGAATCAGATACGTTAGCGAAAATTGAAACGATTAAAAGTAGTTTGGCTTCTTTAAAATAATTTTGATTTTTTAAAAATAAAAACCCGATGATTGTAATAAATCATCGGGTTTTTTGTATTTATTTTGATTAGTTTTCACCAATAATATCTCCAGAACCAACTGATTTTATTTTTATGTTTTTAGGGTTGCCTTTGTAGTAAAGATTTCCTGAACCTATAATGTTTGCTTTAATTTCTTTATTAACTGTAGTTTTCATATTACCTGAACCTGTAATATTTGCGTTTAAATATTTTGTTTTTAAATGATATGCTTTTAAGTTTCCTGAGCCAATTAAAGAATTTTCAAAATTAGTTGTACTACCTGTTAAATTAATATTTCCAGAGCCATTAATTGAAGTTGTTACAGTCTTTGTATTTACATCTGCAATAATATTCCCTGAGCCATTTACATCAAAAGAGACAACATTTGATTTAATTGTTTTCTTAATTTTAATATTACCTGAACCGTTTAAAGAAACTTTTTTAATTGATTGAAAAGGAACTGTAATAATTAAATTATTCACTGTGTTAATATTGGTGTTTTTTTTGAATTTAATAAGTAACCTCCCCTTTTTTACATAAGTTTTAATGTAAGGAAGTATATTTTCTTCTCCTTTTAGAGTTATTGTTCCTTCATTACCATCAATCAAATTAACGTTAAAAGAACCATTAACATATACTTTATCAAAAGAAGTTATAGTACGAGTTTTAGTGATGCTATTTCCATTTCCTTTAATTTTGTTAGCTCCCGACCAACTTTGTGCATTACTAGAAATTGATACTAAAACGATAATAAATGTAATTAAATGCTTTTTCATGATTAAAATTTTATAAGATTATTTTTTTAGATAGAATAGGTATTTACTCGTTTAATTTAATTGAAACGCCTCCGTAATTTGACTTTATATTTATGTTTGAATTTGTAGTCTTACCAAAAACACCTTCGTAATATTTTGTGGAATTTTTTTCAATACTTTTAAATATTGTTGTTTTTTCATTAGGATATTTAAAGTTAGCGTATCCTAAATTTATTTTAAAATTGAAATTATTTTCGATATTTACACCTAGTTTTATACTTGTATAATTACCGTCAATTATAATTTTGTTGAAGTTTTTTTCGATGTTTTCAACTTTAACTGCTCCATAATTTGTATTAAGCGTTAGATTCTTTTTTAAAGTCTTAATTTTAATATTTGTATAATCAGAATTAACTGTAAGATTAGATACATTATCAAGCGATAAATTTCCGTAATCACTATTAAATTTAAGTTTTTTTGTTTTTCCTATTTTTACAGTGGCGTAGTCAGCATTAATATTTAAGGATTTAGAGTTGTTAATTTTTAATTTAGAATAATCCAGATTTATAGTACCTGATTTAATGAAGTTAATTTCAGCATTTCCACAATAATCTAAGTTAATAGTATTAGAATCATTTAATAATTCATCAATTTCCACATTTCCATAATTGCAATTAATGGTTGCTTTTCCTTTAATGCTGTCAAGTTCTATATTACCGTATTTATTGTTCAAATCGGCATTACTTGTTGTGGGTATTTTTATATGATAATTTATTTTATAGTTTATATTATTGCTTCCCCACCATGACCAATTCGACGTTGATTTTTCAATCTTAGTACGGGCTTCTACTAAATTTTTCGAAGCTTGAAAAACAATATTAATAGCATTTAATTTATTTTTAACATTATTGATATTATCTCCTTTTACGATTATTTTAACTTCAATTTCTATAGAATTTTTATTCCAAGTGCTAACTTGTATATTTCCATATTTATTATTAATATATAGCGTAGCATTCTCGTTTACTGAAAAAATTTTACGTATTGTTTTGTTTTTTTCGTGTTTTTTATGACTGTTATTTGCTGCTAAAACAGCAGGGATAATCAATAAGAAAAACAGTAATTTATATAATTTCATCATCTTTTATTTTTAATTTTTCAGAATTAGTATATATATCTAATTGTGTAAAAAGTGTTTTTAAAACTTGTAAACGTTGTTGATAGTTTAGAATCATTTGTCTAATTATTTGTTTTTTATTTTCATCTTTAGATAAATCATTTATTAGTCCATTGTAACGATTTTCTAATTTTTCAATTTCTTTTAAAGAATCTTCAATTAAAGTTTGGGTTTCAATGTTTCTATAGGTTTCAATTTCTTTTAATTCTTGGTTTATTGTTGAAACAAAAAAATGTTGTGCTTCTGCCATTTTAGGTGATATATCGGCTAAATCATATGTTTTTTGCTGTTGATAATTACCAATACAAAACCCTAAAATTAATATTATTGAAGCGGCAATACTCATCCAAAAAAATGAGGATTTACCTTGTTGTTTTTGCTGTTGAAGTTTTTTTTGAAAACGATCTGAATGTCCTGAATGTGGCTCAGATATATCGAAATCATTTTCATCAAAAAACTGATGTAATTTATCTTCCATATATTTCATTATTAGTTGAGGTACTAGCTAGTAATATTTGCTTTAATTTCTTTTTAGCTCTTGAAATTGTTGCACGTACATTTTGGTTTGTGTAGTTTAATATTTGAGAAATTTCTTCATAATCATAGCCTTCAATTAAATTTAAAGTAAGTATTACTCGGTAGTTTTCTTTTAATTTAAGTAAACAATTCATAACCTGTTTTACTTCTAAAGATGTATAATCGATTTCCGTTTCTTCTATTTCATAAGTAGGAATAACGTCTGTTTTTATGGCTTCATACCTATTGTTTTTTTTTAACTGTGTAAGACTTTTGTTAATTACAATTCTTTTTAGCCAAGCACCAAAAGTAACTTCACCTTTAAAAGTATCTAATTTTGTAAATGCAGTTAAAAAAGCTTCTTGAATTAAGTCTTCGGATTCAAAAGATTCTTTTAAAATACGATACGCTGTATTATACATTGCTTTATAGTAGTTGTTATAAACTTGTATTTGTGCAGTGCTATCACCTTTTTTACAGCGAGCTATTAGTTGGTCTATATGTGTTTTTTTAGTCTTTAAAGCTATCATTCTATAATAGAGACTTTTCGATTTTTGAATTGTGACAGTTTATTTTAAATAAAAAATATTTTTTATTTAAAAGCGTAAAAAAAATATGAAATTTTCAATAAAAGAGGAATGTAATTTATTATGAAATTAACAATATCGCAGGAAAACAAGGTATATAAACGAATCAAAATATGTATATTTGGCATAATGATTGACAATATAAAAATTATAGAATGCCCGCGTGATGCAATGCAAGGAATAAAAAGTCATTTTATTCCTACTCAGGCAAAGGTTAAATATATCAATTCGCTACTAAAAGTAGGTTTTGATACGATTGATTTTGGAAGTTTTGTATCGCCTAAAGCAATCCCTCAAATGAGGGATACAGCTGCCGTTTTATCACAGTTAGATTTATCAAAAACAACAAGTAAGTTATTAGCAATTGTAGCTAATGTAAGAGGGGCAAACGATGCAGCTCAATTTGAAGAAATTAACTATTTAGGCTATCCTTTTTCAATATCTGAAAATTTTCAAATGCGAAATACGCATAAAACAATTGAACAATCGTTAGATACTTTAAAAGAAGTATTATCAATAGCGAACAGAAGTAATAAAGAGGTTGTAGCGTATATGTCAATGGGGTTTGGAAACCCTTATGGTGATCCTTGGAATGTAGATATTGTAGCTGAATGGACAGAAAGATTAGCTAATTTCGGCGTTAAAATATTATCATTATCAGACACCGTTGGTAGCTCAACACCTGAGGATATAAATTATTTATTCTCAAATTTAATACCGTGTTATCCTGAAATTGAATTTGGAGCTCATTTACATACAACACCTCAAAAATGGCACGAAAAAGTAGATGCTGCTTTTAAGGCAGGGTGCAACCGTTTTGATGGTGCTATAAAAGGATATGGAGGTTGCCCAATGGCTAAGGATGAATTAATAGGTAATATGCCAACAGAAAAATTATTATCTTATTTTACGGTTCAAAAAGCAGTGACCAATATAAAACCAATGAGTTTTGAAAGTGCTTATAATAAAGCTCTTGAACTTTTTTAAAAAAAAAAATATGAAATTTAAAAATATACTTTTTTTCTTTTTAGCTCTTTTTTGTCAAGTTCTTTTTTGTCAAGATTTAATTGATGAACGAATAGGAGTGTGGCAAATAAATAAAGGTGTTTTAGTTATTAATAAGTCAAATAAAAATGATTTAGCAAACGATTATTGGAAAGAGTTTTATAGAATTTTCCCAAAAGAATTAACGACAAAATATATTAAACGCCTAGTATTAATGACTGATGGCGAACAAGAAAAAGTAGGTGCATTAGTGTCGTTAAATTCTCGAAACGATAAATGGCAATTAGAAATAGATGTTAAAGATGTAAATTTAAAAACTAGGAATAAAAAAATATTGTACGAATCTATTTATACAATGGTGCATGAGTTTGGGCATTTATTAACGTTAAATAAAACTCAAATAAGACCAACAAATAAAAGAAAACAAGAGGAAGGAGAATTGTATTTAACTCATGAAGGTGAGGCGTATCGAAAAAGTTATATTAATAGGTTTGTAAATTTATTTTGGAAAGGAAAATTATTAAATCGATGGGATGTTATTCAGCGAGATTATTGCTATACCGAAGCAAATTGTGTTGATAAATTATTTGACCTATATCAAGATAATTCATCTGAGTTTTTAACAGATTATGCTGTTGAAAGCCCCGAAGAAGATATTGTCGAGAGTTGGACGGCGTTTGTTTTAAGACCAAGGATAAAAAAACCGAGGACAATTGCACATAAAAAAAGAAATTTTTTCTATCAATTTCCAGAATTAGTAGAATATCGTAAAATGATTAGAAAAAATACACGAAAATATCTTCATTAATTAGGGGCTATTTTATTGGTCGTAATTATTTTGTGTAAAATTAAGTTCAAAAATAAATCAATGAAACAATTTAAATTCGTATTACTAGCCATAACAACTATTTTTGTTGTTAGTTGTGGTTCTTCAAAAGATGTACAAAAGGGGGCTAAAAAGAACTCGAATACAGCGTATCTCTTTAAAAAAGATTCTTCAAAAACATACTTTAATATCTTACAATTAAACGATGTTTATGAAATATCACCTATTCAAAGTGGTAAGTTTGGGGGGATGGCACGAGTAGAAACGGTGCATCAAAATTTGAAAAAAGAAAATAAAAATACAATGCTCGTTTTGGCAGGCGATTTTTTAAATCCATCATTAATAGGAGCGATGAAAGTTGACGGTTCTCGGGTTAGAGGTCAGCAGATGGTGGAAGTAATGAATGCAATGAATTTTGATTTAGTAGCCATTGGTAATCACGAATTAGACTTAAGTTATGCGCATTTACAAGAGCGATTAAATGAAAGTCATTTTGATTGGATTTCATCAAACGTATTGCATAATAAAAACGGAAAACATCATTATTTCCATAAAGTAATCAACGGAAAAAAAGAAAGCTTAGAAGATTCATATATCAGAGAATTTTTAAACCCTGATGGTTCAACATTAAAGGTTGGTTTTATTAGTGCTTGTATTGCATCAAATCCAAAAAGTTACGTGTATTATGGCGATGTATATCAAGAAATAAAAAGAGCTTATAATGAAATAAATGATCAGGTAGATATTGTTGTGGGATTAACACATTTAAGCCTAGAACAAGACAAAAAAGTAGCCGAATTATTACCGAATATTCCATTAATAATGGGAGGGCATGAGCATACCAATAGCTATGATCATGTAGGAAATGTTATTGTTGCTAAAGCAGATGCCAATGCTAAAACAGTTTATATTCATCGTTTTGAATACGATCCTTTAACTAAAAAAGTTCAATTAAAATCAGAGTTAAAAGAAATTAATGATAAAATTCCTTCGGATAAAAAAGTAGGCATTATTGTTGATAAGTGGCAAACTGTTTTAAAAAATAAAATTCAAGATATTGTATCAAATCCTTATGAGGTAATTTATAAAACTAAAATTCCTTTAGATGCTAGAGAAACACCTATTAGAAGTAGGCAAACAAATATGGGAGGAATTATAGCAAAATCAATGAGTTTTGCATATAATAATACTGTTGATTGCGCTTTAATAAATGGTGGTTCTGTTCGTATTGATGATGCCTTAGTAGGAAATATAAGTGTGATAGATATTTTTAGAGTTTTACCTTATGGAGGAGCTATTTTAAAAGTTAAAATTAAAGGAAGCTTATTAAAAGAAGTATTAGAATATGGTGAAAATTCATCAGGTACAGGAGCTTATTTACAGCGTTATAACGTAAAAAAAATAGGTAATACCTGGGCAATTGGTTCGGAAAAAATCAATGAAAATAAAATATATAACGTAGCCTTTTCAGATTATTTACTAAAAGGACTTGATATTCCTATGTTATCAGAAAAAAATCCAGGAGTTAAAGAAGTTTCTAAACCCTTAAAAACAGATTTAAGTGCTGATATTAGAAAAGCGGTAGTTGAGTACCTTAAAAAGAAGTAGTTTTTATTTAAAATAAGTCTTAATAAAATTTGGTAAATTAGATTTGTTGCATAAATTTGCATAAAAAATCTAAAAATAAAATAAAATGAAAAAAGTTATTCTATCAATATTTGCTGTTTCAGCATTATTAATGACTTCATGTAGTGACGAAAAAGACCCTATAAAAGAAGTAAAAGCTCCTTCAACGTATACCTTTTCAAGAGATGCTAAAAGTACCGTAAGCTATTCTGGGCAACAAACTCGTTTAGATATGCATACGCAATTAAAATCTGCTTTAGGAAAAGCTTCCACAGAAGTGGTCGATGCCGATAAGTTAAACGCAATGTTTAACCATAAAGAAAAAGCAACTGATTTTGCAGACGGTTTGGTTTTTAAGGCCTCAAATTTAAACGCTTCTTCTAAAAATATTTCTGGAGCAACCGCATATAGCAAAACTTATAAAGAAGATGTAAAAGTATTTTTAAATTCTATTTTTACAGAAACTGCAAAAAATTCAGGAAAAAAAGAGGTTCTTGCATCAAAAGGAGTTGCTGGAATTATGAACAGAAAGGCAGACGGTTCTAAAAAAATATTAGTTGATGCCAATGGTTTTGAATACGTTCAAGTATTTTCTAAGAGTTTAATGGGGGCTATGGAATTAGACCAAATTGTAAATAAGTATTTATCTTCAGATAAATTAAACGTAGAAAATGAGAAGAATAAAGAAGGTAAAAATTACACCGAAATGGAGCATCATTGGGATGAAGCTTTCGGATATTCTGCACTAAGTAATAACGCTTTAGCAATTGCAGATAAAGCAGCTTTAAAAGCTGGTGATTATGCTGCAAATTACCGTTTTTGGGGTGGGTATATTTATAGTGCCGATGCTTCTGATGCAGGTAAAGGTGTTAAAGATAGATTGATGAATGCCTTTTTAAAAGGTCGTCAAGCGATTGTTGATAAAAATTACCCTGCAAGAGATGAACAAGCAACTATTATTAAGAAGGAATTATCATTAGTATGTGCTATTCGTGCAGCTCATTATTTAGATGCTGGTATTGCAAATGTAAATTCTACGGATGATCCACAAGCACAGGCAGGAGCTTTTCATGAATTATCAGAAGGTTTAGGTTTTGTATATAGTTTACAGTTTACAAATAATGGTTCTGATAAACCTTATTTTTCAAAAACTGAGGTAGATGAAATGATTACTAAATTAAAAGCAAAGGGTGGTTTATATCAAGATAATATTGGAGCTGTATTAAAAGAATTATCAGAAAAAGTAGCTAAAAGATTTGGTTTTACTATTGCTGAAGTAAAGTAATTCTAGTATTCAATTTGTATAATATAAATAAGCACCTTTCTTTGTAAAGGTGCTTATCTAGTAAATAAATATAAGGTATGAAAGTCATTAAAATTTTAACAAGTGCACTGTTTTTAGTGCTAATGATTAGCTGTAGTAGCGAAACAAACAAAGAAGAAAAGGTAGATGAAAAGCAAATGAAATTATTTTTAACCAATATGGTTGATGCTAACATAATTCCTGCTTTTACGAATTTTGGAACTGAATTAAGTAAATTAAATACGAGTTTTAAAACATTTTCAACAGAAACAACTAAAGAAAACTTAGCAGCAGTTAAAATTCAGTATGTAAATACGACAATTGCTTGGCAAAATGCAGGTTTATATGAGGGAGGTTCAGCAACTAGAATAGGACCTTCTGTAACTACATATTTAAATCGTTTTGTAAATGTTTTTCCTACCGATAAACAAACTGTTGATGAACTAGTAGGACTTCAAGAAAAGGATGCTTCTAATTATAGCCTTTCTTCTAATTTTAAAATTCAAGGCTTACCTGCCCTAGATTTATTATTTTATGATAGCAGTGTTGATGTGTTAGCGGAGTTTTCGGGAGAAAATAAAAACAAGCGTATTGACCATGTAAATGCTATTTTATCAAAAATGATTGAAAAAAATAACGATGTTGTAAGTGGATGGAAAACAGAACGTACTGATTTTATTTCAAATACTTCTATGGCTGCAAATGGGTCTTTTAATAAAATATTAAATGCGTTTTCTGAATATTATGAACAGAAAATCCGTAAAGCAAAACTAGGTGGTCCTTTAGGGAAATTTACCCAAGGAACAGCGTATCCAAAAGATATTGAAGCACTTTATAGTAAGCAATCTAAAAAATTATTAGTAGCTGCACATTTAGCAATACTTAATTTTTATGAAAATGGAAAAACACTCAGTTTAAAAACATTATTAAAAGAAACGGCTGTTAAAAGTAAAATATCTGGTAAATTATTATCGGATGAATTATCTGGTAAATTAAATGCTGTGCAAACTAAGTTAGTAGCAATTCCTAATACGGATTTTGAAACATTAGTTAAAAAGAAAGATCCTTCTTTAAACCAAGCATATACTTCTTTTGTAACGGTTGTAGCGATGATAAAATCGGAAGTTATTCCTGCATTTGAAGGTCAAATAAACTATGTAGATTCTGACGGAGATTAATTAGTTCATTTTACAAATACTTAAAAAAAATGTCTTTACACGAAGTAATACTTACAGTAGAAGAGGCTCTTAAAATTCCTTTTTCTTATCTGCTAAATTCTACTAAAAGAATTTACTTTTTGTATTTGGCGAGTGCTATTATATTGGCATATTATATGTACACTAAAAATAAGATCAAAAGCTCTTTTTGGTCTTATTTATTTCCTTTAAAAAATTGGAAGAGCAGTTCGGCTTATACCGATTATGGGCTGTTGTTTTTTAACGCTTTTGTAAAAGTACTTTTGCTAGCGCCTTATTTTGTTTTCGGTTTATACATCGCTTTTTATACCAAAGAATACTTTCTTACTCAATTTGGTGAAACTCACTGGGAAGTATCTCAATTCACCGTGTTACTTACCTACACTTTTGTAATGACTTTTGTAAACGATTTTATGTCGTTTTTAATTCATTATATTTTTCACAAAGTGCCTTTTTTATGGGAATTTCATAAAATTCATCATTCAGCAACACATTTAAACCCGCTAACACAATACCGATTACATCCTGTAGAGTTGATTATTAATAACATCAAAGGCATTTTAATATTCGGACTTATAACAGGCTTTTTTGACTATATTTCTTTTGTTAAAATAAGTAAACTAACTTTTATAGGAGTAAATATATTTAGCTTTATTTTTTTATTCTTCGGATCAAACCTTCGACACTCGCATATTAAACTTACCTATTTTAATTTTTTAGAATATATTTTTATCAGCCCTTTTCAGCATCAAATTCATCATAGTAATAACCAAGAACATTTCGATAAAAATATGGGCTCAAAACTTGCCCTTTGGGATTGGATTTTTGGTACCTTATTACGATCAGAGCAAGTAGAAAATATTTCTTACGGCTTAGGCTTAGGCGATGATAAAAATTATAATACTTTTTTAAAAAATTTATATAAACCATTTACCAACCTTTTTTTTCAAATAAAAGGTTTAATTTTACGCTTTTGTAGCTCAAAATAAATTATGAAAATTACTAGAAAAATTGCTATAACACTAAGTTGTTTATTAACTACTTGCTTATATTCACAATTCAAAATATCAGGGAATATTACCAATCAAAAATCAAATTCTGCCATAAAAAATGTAACTGTTTATATTAATAAAGCAGGTAATTTATGGCAAAATTCAAAAGGAAATTATGTGATATCAGACCTAAAACCAGGAGATTATGAACTGGCTTTTTATTCGGAAGATTATCATATTTTAAATAAAAAAGTAACTATTGAAAATAAAAATATCGTTTTAAATGCTTCTTTAAAAAAATTAGAAGAATATTTATCAGAAGTAGTAATAACAGCACATAAAAAAAAGGTTTTTAGCTTACAAAAATTGCAAGATGTACAAGAGGTTGCTATTTATGCAGGTAAAAAAAGTGAGGTTGTTTTATTAGGGAATACCATCGCTAATTTAGCTACCAATAATGCCCGTCAAATATATTCGAAAGTTGCAGGTTTAAATATTTGGGAAAGCGATGGTGGCGGACTTCAATTAGGAATTGGTGGTAGAGGTTTAGACCCAAACAGAACCTCTAATTTTAACGTGCGTCAAAACGGATATGATATTAGTGCCGATGCTTTAGGATATCCTGAAAACTATTACACACCGCCAACAGAAGCTTTAGAAAAAATTGAAATTGTTCGTGGTGCAGCATCATTACAATACGGTACACAGTTTGGAGGGTTGCTAAATTTCAAACTTAAAAAACCTAATAAAAATAAAGAGTTTAGCTTGTCGTCAAGGCAAACACTTGCTTCATTTGGCTTGTTTAATTCGTTCAATACTATTAGTGGAACGGTTGGTAAAGTGGGGTATATTGGGTATTTAAACTACAAACGTGGCGATGGCTACAGACCTAATTCTGATTTTAATCAATACAATGCCTTTGCAGGTGTTTATTCGCAATTAAATAAAAAATCGAAACTAGGTGTAGAGCTTACCTATATGGAATATTTGGCGCATCAGTCTGGAGGATTATCAGATGCAATGTTCGATAAAAACCCTAAACAATCAAACAGAACTAGAAACTGGTTTGAGGTAAAATGGTTGTTGTCTGCATTACATTTTGATCACAAATTTTCAAACCAAACTAAGCTTAATCTTAGAGCCTTTACTTTAAATGCAAGCCGAAAAGCAGTTGGTTTTCGTGACTATAGACCTGAAACAACAGACCCTATTTTATTAAATACTCCTGCCGAACGCGAATTGATTGTAGGTAATTTTAAAACTTTTGGGGCAGAAGCTCGTTTATTACATCATTATGATTTATTTAATAGTGAAGCTACTTTTTTAGCAGGTGCTCGCTATTATCAAGGTGATAATACAGGGAAACAAGGTTTAGGAACTGATAAAAACGATGCTGATTTTAAATTTATTTCTTTAGATGATTACACGAAAAGAAGTTTTTCTGATGAAATAGCGATTAATAGTTCATCGTATAAATACCCGAATAAAAACGCGGCTGTTTTTATCGAAAATATAATAAAAGTAAGTGATAAACTATCATTTACACCAGGTGTTCGTTTTGAAAACATAAATACAAAAGCTATCGGAACGTATAGAAATATAAAATCGAATACTGCTGGTGATATCCGTTCTGATGTAACCAATTCGGAGCATAGAAGTTTATCACGTAACTTCTTTTTATTAGGATTAGGAACCAGTTATAAGCCTACAGATAAATTAGAATTATATGCAAATTTTTCTCAAAATTATAGGTCAATTACTTTTAGTGATATTCGTGTTGTAAGCCCAAACTCATTAGTTGACCCTAATATAGAAGATGAAAAAGGGTTTTCTGTCGATATAGGTTTAAGGGGTAAATTGGTGAATGTGCTTAAATTTGATGTAACAGGTTTTTACTTAAATTACGATAATCGCTTGGGTGATATTTTAGGGGTAGATCCTAATAGTGGAATTTTAAAACGCATTAGAACCAATGTTGGTAGTGCCGATATTTTAGGTGTTGAATCGCTAGTACAATGGAAAGTATTGCCTACTTTTTATGTAGAGTCAAACGACCATGATTTGAGCGCTTTTGTAAATTTAGCGGTAATAAAATCGAAATATACCAAACAATATTACCCAACATCAGTTAAAAGTATTGAAGGGAATCAAGTAGAATTTGTGCCTGCGGTAAACTTAAAAACAGGATTGCAATACCGTTATAAAAAACTTGGAACTTCGTTACAATACAGTTATTTATCAAAACAATTTACCGATGCGTCAAATGCTTTAGCGCAAGGAGGTAATGGAACGGTTGGTGAAATTCCTTCTTTTCAAATTATGGACCTATCGTTTAGCTATGATTATTCAAAAAGATGGAGTTTTGAAGCAGGGGTAAATAATATGCTAAACAATTCTTACTTTACCCGTAGAGCAACAGGATATCCAGGACCAGGAATTATACCGTCTGACCCAAGATCTTTTTACGGAACTATTGAATTTAAATTATAAATTCAAATCAATTTAAGATTAAAGTAAAGCGTTTCTGTTTTTTATAAAATAGAAACGTTTTTTTTTAAAATTAGCAGTCTTTTTTCAATAAAAATGCAAAAAAAAACATATTTAGACATACAAACAAATGCGGCTCCTTTAGCAGTTTTTAGACTGTTATTCGGTATTATGATGCTTGCCAGTATTGTGCGATTTTGGTATAACGGATGGATAGAAACATTATATATTGACCCTGAATTTCATTTTTCATATTATGGTTTTCAATGGATAAAACCCTTAGGTCAATACACCTATTTACTGTTTTTTATCTGCGGATTATCAGCCGTTTTTATAGCCTTTGGATATAAATATCGCTTGGCAATAATTGCGTTTTTTTTAAGCTTCACTTATATTGAATTGATTGATAAAACCACTTATTTAAACCATTATTATTTTATAAGTGTACTGAGTTTTTTGTTGATTTTTTTACCTGCAAATGCTCGTTTTTCACTAGATAGTTTTATCGCTAAAAAAACCTATAAAAACGTTCCTAAATGGACTATTGATAGTATAAAACTCTTATTAGGGCTTGTTTATTTTTATGCCGGATTGGCAAAACTAAATTCCGATTGGTTGCTAAGAGCACAGCCTTTAAAAATTTGGCTGCCATCAAAATTTAATTTCCCGTTAATTGGCGGTAACTTAATGCAGCAAGAATGGTTTTGTTATGCAATAAGTTGGAGTGGCGCACTTTACGATTTAACAATTCCTTTTTTATTACTTTGGAAAAAAACACGTTTATTGGCGTTTACAGTAGTTGTTTTTTTTCACGTTTTTACCCGTATTTTATTTCCTATCGGGATGTTTCCTTTTATTATGATTATAGCAACATTAATCTTTTTTGAGGCTACATTTCATGAGAAAATAATTGGTTTTATCCGAAGAAAAATAAAAAACCCTTTGGATAAAATTAAAATAAAACATATTGAAAATTATCAATATACAAGCTGTTTAAAAAAACAAGTTATTACAGGGATTGTTGCTGTTCTTTTAGTGTTTCAAGTATTGTTTCCATGGCGGTATTTAGCCTATCCTGGTGAATTATTTTGGACAGAAGAAGGTTTTCGTTTTTCATGGCGAGTAATGCTAATGGAAAAAGTAGGTTATGCTAATTTTAAAATTGTAGATCGTAAAACAGGAGCATTTTTTTATGTAGATAATCGCATGTTTTTAACTTCATTTCAAGAAAAACAAATGAGTTTTCAACCTGATTTTATCTTAGAATACGCTCATTATTTAGGTAATCATTTCAAGGATAAAGGGCATGAAAATATAGCTGTATATGTAGAGAGTTATGTAACGCTTAATGGTCGTTTAAGTACTCCTTATATAAACTCGAAAGTAAATTTATACCAAGAAAAAGAAAGTTTTAAACATAAAAAATGGATTTTACCATTTACCAGCGATATCAAAATTAATGGGCTTTAAGTACTTTTAAATTCATCTGAAAAAAAAATACAACATGATTTAAAATAAAAAAAAGTATAAAATTCAAAATACTTATTATAGAATCAATCTAAATAACTACTTTTGTTTAGGTTTAATTAATATATAATAAGAGTATAATAATTAATGGCTAAAATATAAATTGGGCGTTAAAGTAACTAATAAAATAGTGTCAAAATAAAGTAAATATGAGAAATATAGTAGCAATTTTAATGATTACAGTACTTTTAACTTCATGTAAAAATGATCAGAAAAAAGCGGGAAAATCAGCAGAAAAACAACAAGAAGTAAACGTTTATACACACCGTCATTATAAGGCAGATCAGGAATTGTTTGCTAAATTTGAAAAACAAACAGGCATCAAAGTAAATGTAACCAATGCAAAAGCCGATGAGCTAATGCAAAAAATGACTATTGAAGGAGAACAATCGCCAGCAGATGTATTAATTACAGTAGATGCAGGGCGTTTGGTAAGAGCAAAAAAGAAAGGATTACTACAGTCGGCAAGCTCATCAATATTAGAAAAAACAATTCCTACGCACTTAAAAGATGCCGATAATAACTGGTTTTCTTTAACAAAAAGAGCCCGTATAATGGTGTATAATCCTGAAAAAATAAGCCCTGAAGATTTATCAACTTACCAAGCTTTAACCGATGATAAATGGAAAAATAAAGTATTAATTCGTTCATCAGGGAATATCTATAATCAATCATTATTAGCCTCTATTATTGCTAATAATGGCGAAGAAAAAGCCACAGAATGGGCTAAAGGAATCGTAGCAAATATGGCACGTTCACCAAAAGGAAACGACCGTGACCAAGTAAAGGCAGTCGTTGCTGGAGAAGGAGATGTAGCGATTGTAAATACCTATTATATTGGTAAATTATTAAACTCAAAAAACCCTGACGAAGTAAATGCTGCAAAAGAAATTAAATTGTTTTTTCCTAACCAAAATGGTAGCGGAACACACATAAATGTAAGTGGAGCAGGTGTTGCTAAATATGCGCCAAACAAAGCAAATGCGATTAAATTTATTGAGTTTTTGGTAAGTAAAGAATCGCAAGAAGTATTTGCAAAGGCAAATTATGAATATCCAGTAAATGAAGAAGTAATGGCTTCCGATTTATTAAAATCGTGGGGAACTTTTAAAGAAGATAAGTTATCGTTAACAAAATTAGGTGAAAACAATAAAAAAGCAGTTTTAATTTTTGATAAAGCACAGTGGAAATAATTCTATAATAAATTAATAATTGTTTTATTTTTATAAAGAGTTACAATTATTTTAAAACCATCAACAGAAGTTATAATTTATATGAAAAATGACTGAAAAATTAAAAAAAGCTATTAAATTAAGAACTGAAAATAAATATATAAAAGCAGAAAAAATATTTTGTGAATTGATTTTTGAATATCCTAAAAGTGGAGAAGTTTTTTATCATTATGCTTGGTTATGTGATAATATGCAAAGAGAATTGGAAGCTTATCCTAAATATGAAAAAGCTCTCGAATTAGGCTTGAAAGATATAGATTTAGAAGGATGTTATTTAGGGTTAGGAAGTACTTATAGGTGTATTGGTGAGTATACAAAATCTGTAAATTTACTTCAAAAAGCTATATTTGATTTTCCTGAAAATAGAGAATTTAAAGTGTTTAAAGCAATGTCTCTATTTAATTTGAATAAATGTGATGAAGCAATGAATATATTATTAAATATAATTGCCGAAACAAGTAATGATAATGGGATTAAAAAGTATAAAAATGCTATAAAGTATTATTCAGATAAATTGAATAAGAAATTTGATTAAAAATGAACTATGAAAGAATATTTTAATGATGTTGAATTTAAGGTAAAAGACAATTTAAAGCTTAAAAGTAACTTGAAAAATTACTTTGAAAGTGATGGTTTTATAGCGGTTGAAAATGAAAAAGATCAACTGCTTTTTACTAAAAAAAGCACTTTATTAGACGGTTGGAAATTAAATATTTTAAATTGGGAGGCAAAAATTAATATTGATGTAAAACAAAAGGACAACGTAGTAATTCATCATAATGTTAAAACCAAAGGTTTCGGATTTATTACACCTGTAGCATTTTCCAGATTATTTGAAAAATATTTGTATCATTTAGAAAGCTATATAAACAATAACGAATGTTATAAAAGCAAGAATATCGAGTTAATAAAGTTAGGAAAGATAAAAATGTTAAAATATATAGCATTGCTAATTTTAGGGATTTTTACAGGACTTTGTTTAGGGGGTATTTTAGTGAATATGACAGGAATAGAATTACTCGGATATTTAGGGATTATTATTGGTTTTAAGGGTACTGAAATAATGATGAATAAATACCTAATTAAAAAAAATACCTTACAACATTCTGTATAAAAACTAATCAAACGTTAAATTAATTTTTGTGAAAAATAAGTTTCAAAACATTCGAAGAGATGCAAACAAATGGTCAATATTTTTATTGATCATTGTTTTGTTTGTTGCCATACCAATACTAACAGTTTTTATCAATTTATTTTATGGACCTGGCGAAAACTGGGGTCATTTTTTAGAACATTTATTGCCAAATTATCTTAAAAACTCACTGATATTAATTATCGGAACGAGTATTTTAACCTTGTTTTTTGGTATTTCATCTGCTTGGATTGTTTCACGATATCATGTTCCGTTTAGAAAACAATTAGAGTGGCTGTTAATTATTCCGTTGGCAATTCCTTCTTATATTACAGCGTATGCTTATGCCGGTATTTTTGATTATGGTGGTATTGTAGCAAAAGTGTTTAGCTTAAAAATTGATGTAATGAATCATATAGGGTTAATTTTTGTACTCAGTATTTCCTTATATCCGTATATATACGTAGCCTCGAGAGCCTTCTTTTTAAATCAATCGAATAATATTATTGAGGCTTCAAAATTATTAGGAGCAAGTGAACGAAAAACCTTTTTTAAGTTGATTTTACCTTTAGCACGTCCTGCATTTGCAGGTGGTTTGGTATTGGTTTTAATGGAGGTTTTAAACGATTATGGTGCTGCTAAATATTACGGAATAAGCACTTTTACAACGGGTATTTTTAGAGCTTGGTTTTCATTAGAAGAACCAGAAACGGCTATTTATTTATCGGCAATTTTAGTGATTATTATCTTTTTATTAATTACAGTCGAAAAATGGCAACGCCGAAAAATAGGCTATTTTAATGCTACTAAAAATCATCAGAAAGTAATTAGAGAAACAGTTTCAAAACGATTAAAAATAACGTCTTTTATTATCGCATTTACACCTGTTTTATTTGGGTTTTTACTGCCTTTTATGCAGTTGCTATATTGGGCATTTTTAACTTATAAAGAGGTTTTTACATCCGAATTTATAACGATTGCTTTTCAAAGTTTTGGTATTGCTACAATATCGGCATTTACCACGGTTGTTTTTGCCTTGCTTTTGATATTTTTATCAAAATGGAATCGATTATCAATACTAAAATCGATTGCAAAAATAGGGGTTTTAGGCTATGCAATTCCGGGAGCTGTAATTGCGGTGGGTGTTTTAATACCAACTTTATCGTTAGATAAATGGCTGGTTACTTTTATGAAAACTAATTTTGATATAAAAATAGGATTTATCATTAACGGAACTATTATGGTTTTGGTTTATGCCTACCTTGTTCGATTTTTAGCGGTGGCTTACAATCCTATTGAATCGAACAGTTTAAAATTTGGGAAATCATTATCTGAAGCTTCTAAATTATTAGGAAGTGGAACGCTTAAAACCTTTATTAAAATTGAATTTCCCTTGCTAAAACCTGCTATTTTAAGTGCCTTTATTTTAGTTTTTGTCGATGTAATGAAAGAATTGCCATTAACCTTAATTTTAAAGCCATATCATATAAATACCTTGGCGGTTAAAGCCTATGAGTATGCCAGTGACGAGCTAATTGCCGAAGCAGCATTGCCTGCTATATGTATTATTTTAACAGGAATACTACCGATATTATTTTTAAATCGATTAATAGCCAAAGACAGTTAAATAAAGGTAGTTAAAGAGCGTTAAATAAAAGTGAAAAAGAGTGTTAAAAATAGCGCTAAAAAAGAATCAAACAGAAAGTTAAATAAAAAATTAATGAGTACGATATTAGAAGTTAAAAATGTTGAAAAAACATTTAATAAAGGAAAAGTAATCGCATTAAAAGACGTGTCATTTTCTTTATCCAAAGGAAAAATAATCGCCATAGTAGGCGAAAGTGGAAGTGGTAAAACAACCTTAATTCGTTTAATAACGGGCTTAGAAGTACTTGATATTGGTACTATTTTATTAAAAGAAAAGGTGGTTTCATCTAATGAAGTATTTGTAGCTCCACAGCTTCGAAATGTAGGAATGGTATTTCAAGATTATGCCTTATTTCCTCATTTTTCGGTGGCTGATAATATTGGTTACGGAATTAGTGATATATCGGCTACGGATAAAAAAGAAAGAATTAAAGAAGTGTTAAGTTTGGTAGGTTTATCAGATAAAGAAAATTGTTATCCACACGAGCTTTCAGGAGGACAGCAACAGCGTGTTGCGTTGGCAAGAGCCTTAGCGCCAAAGCCCGAATTGTTAATTTTAGATGAACCTTTTAGTAATTTAGATGTTATTTTAAGAAGTCAGTTGCGTAAAGATATTTTGGCTATTTTAAAACAAACCAACACAACGGCTATTTTTGTAACTCACGATATTAAAGATGCTATGGCTATTTCTGATGAAATAATCGTGTTAAAAAATGGTGTTATTTTACAGCAAGGAATTACAAAACAGGTGTTTGAAAACCCTGAAGATAGCTACGTAAAATTATTATTTGAAAACATATAAAACCTAATTTTTAGGTTTTATATGTTTGTAATTATGCTATAATTTAAGTGTTATTTTAAAAAATATCATCTAAATTAAATAAGGCAAAAAATTCGTGAGTTCCATTTTGATAAGGGCTTATTTTATTGGTGTAAATGCTATAACCATAGCCAATATCAAGCCAGTTTGTTGCGGTTATTTTGGTGTTTATTTGCATCGAATTATTAAAAGAATACGACAGCCCAACATCGTATTTTTCGTTAATTTCTAAGGTGGTGTTTGCATCAATACTTAATGGTGCTCCTTCTATAACGGTTAGCAATGTAGAAGGTGTTAAGTTTAAGTAATTGTTCAGTTTTATGGTGTAACCACCACCAATATTCATATGTAACTTACTTTTGTTTTTACTGCTGTTAAGGTCTTTATATCGCTGGTCGATTAATAAGGTGTTTAGTGTTGCATGCAGGTAATAATCTTGGTGAATTAATGCTGCTCCCATAGAAAAATTAGGGCTGAAGTTATTAATAGATTCCGCAAAGAAAGCATCATTTTTTGCCGCTGTTTTAATAGTGTTAAATTCGCCACTGTATAAATTTGCTTGAGCTTTAATACCAAATGATATATTATGATCTTTACTTACTTTAAGTTTGTAAGAGGCGTCTAACGAAATTTGTGTTTGGTTAAAAACAAATATTTTATCATTAATAATATTTAAACCAATCCCGATGTTTTCTTTTAAAGGAATATTTAACGAAACCGTACTTGTTTTAGGCGCGTCTGTTACACCAACCCATTGCGTTTTAGAGTTTATCAGTATTGATGTGTTATCAGCTTGACCAGCAAAAGCAGGATTAATTAGGTTTAGGTTATTATTATATAAACCGTAATTTATTTTATTTTGAGAAACAGCACAAAAACTGAATATGAATGCGCTTATTAATAGTATTTTTTTTAGTAACATGTTATTTTTTTTAATAATTTATTTGTACCCAACCTTTAATGATTTCTTTGTCTTGACCTGTATTAAAGATAAAATAATAAGAACCTATAGGAAGTTTAGCATCTTTAGAAATAGTAATTTTACCGTTAGATTCACCATTCCAATCATCTTTATAAGGCGCTGCATCATATACTTGGTAACCTAATCGATTAAAAATAAATAAGCTATTATTAGGATATTTTGTAGCGATATCGGTATTACTAAAAATTTGCCAAGTATCGTTTATACCATCGTTATTTGGTGAAAACCCTTGTACTAAATTATTTGATTTTGTGATGTCATCTGTAGTAGGAATTTGATCATTTTCAGAGTCTGTAATTTTATTTTTGGTGAATTTTACTTCTTCAGTATATCTAATCATAACGCCATTTAACATTCCTGAAATAACGGCTGTTTCTTCTTCGGTACTACTGGTTAAATAAGCGGTATAAGTACCATCTTTTTTATCCATAACAGATCCTAAAACCCCTGCGGTAGTACTTAAAGTAACTCTTTGGTTTGCGTATTGTAAAACGCTTCCATCTTCGTTGTATAATTGCACGGTAATAAGGCTCGATGAAACACCGTTTGCTCTTATTGTTTTAGTATCGGCAGTAATTGTTGCTTTTTGTTCAGAGGGTGTAAAATCTTCGGTATTCATTTCATCAAAATAAAAACGAGTAACAGGAAGTTCTTTCGCATAATTTCCCTCGCCTTTTTTCTCACCTTTTTTGAAAACTTCATAAACAACAGTATTCTCTCCTGCATCATTCCATAAAAAAGAAGGTGAAGTTCCACAGCCTGTATAACCTCCTAAAGGCTTATTGTTTTCATTACTAAAATAAACGACTAAGCTTTTTTTACCAGAATATTCAAATTCGGTATCAAAAACAACCTGTGTTTTAGAGTTTTCAATAGTAAGTCCTCTTTTCCAGGTAATATCACCATCATATACTTTGGTGAACGTTGTTAAATCAGGTTCTGAAGTACTGTTAAATTGATTGAAATCAACTTCTTTTAAATATATTTTTTGATTTTTTGCCGTGTCAAAATTACATTCATTAAATGTCATACAATCAACATAAAAAGCAAGTCCTTTTATAGCACCAGAAGCACTTATTTGTGATGGATTATATAACATGCTAGCCCAGCTATTTTCTTTTTCAAGCACATAATCGTAACGGGCAGGAGCAGCTTTAGAAATAGAACTTCCACATTTTGGAGTACCAACAGTAACTTGGTTGCCTTGTGCGTAAATTGTGGTTGCTAAAAAAGATAAAACGAGTAAAAATATTTTTTTCATTATAAGTATGTATGTGTTAAAAACAGCCTAATCTCCATTTAAAACGGTTATTTATTTTGGTATTAAAATATATTCGGATAAAAAATTCGTGGGTTCCATTGTTGTACTTTGCAATTTCATTGGTAGGAATACCATAACTATAGCCTAGTTGTAGCCAATTGGTGGTTTTTATAAGGAAATTAGTCATTAAAGCAGCATTATATCGGTAGGTAAGCCCAATATCATATTTATTGTTTACAGAAAACATTGAAGTAATATCAATAGAAAGTGGTGCTCCTTTTGTGGCTCTAAATAATGCGGTGTTAGTTAAGCCTAAAACAGGGTTAAGTTGATGATAAATTCCTGCCCCAAAATTTACGCGCATTGTATTTAAAGTATTTACAGATGCGGTGTTTTTACGTTCTCTTAAAACATCTAATAAGGCAATATGTGCAAAATAACGTTCATTTCTTAGGGCAAAACCAACGGAAAAATTCGGCGAAATTAGCTGCTCATTTTGCATAAATAAAGGGTCGTTACTTTGAAAAGTATTCAGGTTTTTTAAATTAATTCCAAAGAAATTTACCGATGCTTTTAAACCAAATAATAGTTCGTGATTTGCATCTAATTTTACTTTAGAAGAAATGTCGGCAGCAACACTTGTTTGATTATACAGGTAAAAAGAATCGTTAAGTACAGTAACACCAATACCAATTCCTTTTTGGGTAGGCATGCTAAAGCAAACAATATTAGAACGTATGGAGTTTTCAATACCTGCCCATACTTTTTTATAATTAGTTGCTATTTGTGTTTTATTATTTTTACCGGTAAAAGCAGGGTTTATAATATTTAAACTATGATTAAAAACCGAAAAATCAGCCGTATTTTGACCGCTTAAATTATGAATACTACCTAGTATTAGTAGTAAAAACCCGATAATAATAGTCGTTTTTTTCATGTTTAATAATTAATATATACCCAACCTTTAAAAGCGGTATTATTAGTGTCGTTTAATTCTAAAACGTAATAATAAGCACCTACAGGAAGTTTATTATGGTTGTTAATAATCAGGTTTGAATTGGCAATACCATCCCAGTTATTTTTATAAGGAGTAGCCTGATATACCTTATTTCCATGCCTGTTAAAGATGAATAATTGATTCTTCGGATATATTTTTGATAAATCTGAAAGGATAACCCAAGTATCGTTAATACCGTCTTTATTAGGGGTAAAAGCATTTGTTATTTTAACATCTTCAATAATATTTACTGTAGCTTTGGCAGTGCTTTTACAGGTATTTGAATTTACGGTATAGGTATATGCGTTGTTATTGGTTGTCCAAACACCATTTTGTTCAGGATTTCCTCCTAAAGCATTAAATAATTCTTGCTCGCTAGGGGTAATACCTTTTAAAATATTTAAAGAACCGTTTGTTCCCGCATTTGGTTTAGGAATAACGATAACATTAATTTCCGCATCATCATTACAACCATTATTATGGATGGTTAAAATATAAAGCCCCGCCATATTTACGGAAATATTTGAACGGACTAAATCAATGCTATTAATTGTTTTGTTATCCGAGGTAAACCATTTGTAAGTTGCGCCCACAAAAAATTCTGCTGTAAGCGATAAATCCTCTCCTTCACAAAGGGTGATTTCTGTTAAAGAATTTTGATGTTTATCTGTATGTAAAGAAGTGTTTTCTATCGCATAAATTTTATTTTCCGCCGATATTGTACTAAAATGCACTATAACCAAAATAATAAAGAATACTTTTTTAAACATTAGGATAAATTTTAATAAAAACCTACGAGGCTTTTTACCTCGTAGATTTAAAGATTTTAAAAGGATTTATTTTAGTTTGATAATTGCTTTCGGTGCAGGCAACATTGTTTTATTATCAAAAGCAGTAGAGTTTGTAGATATACAAGTGTTTCTTTCAGCTTTTACAGTATAAGAAGTACCAATAACCATGTTTTCAATTTCACCAGATGCTTTAATAATAATAGTGTTAACAATAGTATTTGTAGCTGTATCTGTAAAAATATAGGTTAAGGTTGCATCATAATTTGTGATTTTAGTAGAACCATTAGCACTACAAGTAGCGACGGTATTTCTTAGGGTTGGTACAGCAGGTTTTTTATTGATTTTCACTTCAATATCAGCGGTATTTGTACACCCATTTTTTGTTACAGTTAAGGTATATGTCCCTGTATCAGCTAAAGTAATAGGGTTTATAATTAAATCTTCATTATTTGATTTGACAACAGTTCCTTTAGTCCATTCGTATGTTGCTCCTGTACCAGCATCTTCTGCTGTTATTGCTAGTTTTTCACCTTCACATAGTGTGATTTTAGCTAAAGAAGTAGGAGGAGGGTTTACCGATTTTATTAAGTTAAGTTGATGTAGAGGTGTTTTTTCATTAGATAGTGTATTTTTAGCTACCATTGAAAGACAACAAAATAAGAATACGGTAATTGATAGTAATTTATTTTTCATAATTATTATTTATAAGTGTTATTTAAATTTTCTTGATATATGCCGTTGGTAATGGGTTAATAGTCAGTGTAAAGTTTTTACTGATAGAACCATCGGTATTTGTAGCGATTAATGTTAGGGTTATATCTCCTGAATCGGTAGCGCTTGGTGTATATGTTGGGTTTTTTATATATTTATTATTAAATCTTCCAGTTCCTGATGTTGTCCATTTTAATGTAACCATAGCTGGTGTAACACTAACACCTGTAAACTTGAAAGCACTTTTACTACAAATACTTTTGTTTGATTCCATTGTTATTTTTGTAGGCGTACTTGCAGGCGAAAATTTGAAATAGGTAACAGGTAATGTTCTGTCAATATGTCCATTAGAGTTCTTTTTATCACTTAATTTATAAGATGCGTAAGCAACCCTGTTATTTCCATGATTATTCCATAAAAAAGGAATACTACTAAACCCAGCACCCTTTCCTGATTCATTTTCAAAATAAACCAATAAATTTTTAGTTCCTGAATATTTAAAGGGCGTTGTAAGTGTTATTATATTTAGACTACTAGCTAAATCTACACCTCTTTTCCAGGTAACATCACCATCGTAAACTTTGGTAAATGTTGTTAAATCGGGAATTTTACTACTTGTAATTGCACCTTTAGTTATTTCTTTAATATAAATGCGTTGCTTAGAAAAGGTATATGTTTTTGGATTGTAAGAATTACAATCAGCATAGAACCCTAATTCGGTTAAATTCCCTTTAATTTTATTCAATTCATTTTTTTTATAAAGCATTACAGACCAACTATTACTTTTTCCACTAGTCCATGAACCATTATCATATTTAACGGGAACTGTTGAGGTCTGAGAACTACCACACATAACTGTTGCGCCACCAATAGTCACTTCTTGTGCTTCTAAAAGAACAGAACATAAAAATAAGAGAAACAGTAAAAAAGATTTTTTCATTGAAAAGATAATTAATTTAGATTAATTAAATATACGTGTTAAATTTTTGGCAAATTTATGTTTATTAATTCTAAATAAGTATTAGTTTTGCGTAAAATTTTAAAAAAAATGAATAAAATTATTTTTACAGTATTATTCCTAGTAGTGGCTATTACTATAAATGCACAAGTATCTAAAAATGAAAATATTGTTTGGTTAACCAATATTGAAGAAGCTCAGAAAATAGCAAATAAAGAAAATAAGCAGGTGTTTATTTATTTTTCAGGTTCTGATTGGTGTATTCCATGTAAAGAATTGAAAGAGGAAGTTTTAGACTCTAAAATGTTTAAAAAGAAAGCTTTTTCAGACTATGTTTTAGTAAATCTTGATTTTTTACGCAGTAGAAGAAAATTAACCAAAGAGCATATCGCTTATATTGAAAAAGCAGCAGAAAAATACAATAATTCGGGGGCTTTTCCTTTTGTAGCGGTTTTAAACAACAAAGGAAAGGTTGTTAAATCGGTTGATGGTTATAAAAGTGAAACAGCAAGTTATTATATTAATAATTATTTAAAATAATGCTAAAAGTACTGGTATCATCAATAGTATTTCTTTTATCTTTTTCAGTAAAATCACAAGAAGTATATACAGAAAAAACACTTTTAATGGGCGTTGATTTTGAGTTTACAGTGGTTGCAAAAACGCCTGAAAAAGCAGCTTTTTTTATTAAAGAAGCAATAAAAGAAACCCTACGTATTGAAAATTTAATATCGTCATGGAAAGCGACTTCTCAAACATCAGAAATTATTAGAAACGCAGGGATAAAGCCTGTAAAAGTGAGTAGTGAGTTAGTCGGTTTAATAGCTCGAAGTAACAGAATATCAGCCTTAACAAATGGTAATTTTGATATCAGTTTTGCTTCGTTAGACAGGCTTTGGTATTTTAATAAACCAATGAAGAATTTACCTGATAGCTTGGCGGTTTTAAATTCTGTAAAAAATATCAATTACAAAAATATTATTGTTGATACACAAAAAAATACCGTGTTTTTAACTAAAAAAGGCATGCGTATTGGCTTCGGATCTATCGGAAAAGGCTATGCTGCCGAAAAGGTAAAAGCTAAATTAAAAAAGTTAGGAGTAACCGCAGGTTTGGTAAATGCTAGTGGCGATTTAACCACTTGGGGAAATCATCCGATTACTAAAAAATGGCTGATAAAACTCGCAGATCCTAATAATATATTAAAAAGTATTGGTGCCTTTAAATTACATAATAATGCCGTGGTAACCTCAGGGAATTACGCAAAATATATTGAATTTAATGGCATTAAATATTCACATATTATTCATCCTAAAACAGGCTGGCCGGTTAGGGGTTTAAAAAGTGTTAGTGTTTTTTGTCAAAATACCGAATTAGCCGATGCCTTAGCAACCGCTGTTTATGTACTAGGTAAAGAAAAAGGATTGACGCTTATAAATCAGCTAAAAGGTGTTGAATGTTTGCTAATTACTGCTGATAATAAAATGAAAACATCTACGAACTTAAAACTAAACTAAAAACAAAAATTAACGTAAAACTAAACTTGAAATATGATAAAAAAAACAATGGCATTTTTATTGATAGCACTCACTTTTTCAAATTGTGTAAGTGTAAAACCTTATCAAAAAATGTATTTAAATGATGAAGATATGGCTTTATCATCAAGAAAAATTGAACAATACGAAACAAGCTCTCAAAACTATAGAGAAGGAGCTTCAGGTGCTAACGGAGGAAAAACAGGAGGCGGATGTGGATGCAACTAAATACTAGATTAATGATTGCTTTATGCTTTATAGCAGGTGTAAATGCTTATTCACAAAATAAAATAAAACAATTAGATAAGGTTGAGGTAGATATTTTATATAACTACTATGAACAAGACGGAAATAATGGTGCGGTAACAGGAGGTTTAGGTACCGAAAAATTAGATAATAATGCGCCGCAAATATCGGTTTCAATACCGGTAAATAAAACGGCAACTTTTGGGGCAACTTTAGGCTTAGATCATTATACGTCGGCAAGTACGGCTAATATTGATAAATACGGTGCTGTAACATCGGCAAGTACTCGTTCAGAAACTCCTGAAAACAATGATAATAATTTAGCGAGTGAAGATACTCGAAAGTATTTGTCGTTAAATTTTAGCAGGTTAATGCCCGATAATAATTCGGCAGTTTCTGTATTGTATGGTTATTCAAAAGAGTTTGATGTTACCTCAAATTATGGTAAAATTACTTGGCAGAAAGATTCGAAAGACGGTAATAAGTTTTTAAGTATTACTGCGGGAGTTTTTATCGATAAATGGCTTTTAATTTATCCTGGTGAAATTAGAGATGGTAGAAATACTGGCGCAGGTGGCGGTAAAAATGGACATCACCATGACGATGACGACGACGATGATGATGACGACGATGACCATGATTATGATTATTATTACGATTATTTTAATACTGATAAAGACGATGATAAAGATGATGACGATGATCACGATCATGACCACCACGATCGTTTAGTTACTAAAAATTATAGTGCTAGAGATGATGACGACGACGACGATGATGATGACTATTATGGAAATCAAACAGCAGCAGCTTTTAAAGGTTATGATAAAGACACTAGGTTTACTTATAATGTAGGTGCAACTTATGGCGGGAATATAAATAGCCGATTAAATGCCTCTGTAACTGCTGAGGTTATTATTCAGAAAGGGATTTTAAATACGCCTTTTCACCGTGTTTATTTTAATGACGGAATTACTCAAGAGCAATTTAAACATGTTAAAAGTGAAAAATTACCGAAATCAAGAGTGAAAAAAGCCCTTGGTTTTAGAGCAAATTATTTTGTTAGTAATTTTTTAGTAACCCGTTTGTTTTACAGATGGTACACCGATGATTTTGGTATAAAAGCGAGTAGTTTTGAAATAGAAACACCAATAAAATTAGGCGATGGTTTTACTTTGTATCCTTTTTATCGTTTTCATACTCAAACAAAATCAGATTATTTTGAAGCGTATGGTGCGCATAATTTAGATGCGGAATATTATACCTCTGATTATGATTTAGCCAAATTCACAACCAATAAATATGGGGTAGGAATGAAGTTTTCACCAGTAAATGGTGTCTTAGGTTTTAAAATCAACAAAAAAAGAGAATTTCAGTTTAAATCATTAGAATTTAGGTTATCACGTTTTAAAAGATCTACCGGATTAGAGGCAACTTCGATCACTTTAAAGAACACGTTTACCTTTTAATTAATTTTTAAATAAAATGAAAAAAATAGGATATATAATAATTTTATGCTTGTTGTTTGCGGCATGTACTAAATCAATAGAGATAGTATATGACCAAACAATGAGTATGGTTGATCAGGAAATTGAACAGGTTGTTGAAGAAGAGCCTGAGCAAAATCTTGTTGGTGTTTGGGATGGTACAATAGACTGTACGGGTTGTTGTTCGCCAAAATATCGCTATACTTTAACTATTACAAAGCATGAACTAGCAAGTGAATTAATTGAAGGTTCATTAAAAATTTCAGGAATTCCAGATCAGCAATACTTTGCTGTTTTTAAGCTAGATATGAAGCTTAAAGGAAATGAATTAATCATTAAAACCATCGGTAAAACAGAAAATACAGGTACTCCTAAGCCAGGTTGTGGTCGTTATTGTTCTGGAAATACTTATGAGCTTGTTTTATCAGAAGATAAGACTAAATTTAATGGTGATTGGGTTAAATCATACAAGTGTAGTGTATCAGATAAATCAACATTAATTAATATTGAAAAACAGTAATATGAAACTAAAAGTAGTTTTAATAATTCATTTATTTCTTGCTTGTATATCAATAAATGCACAAGAAAAAGCGTCCCACCAAGGTTTATATGCCGACATAGGATATGAAGTAGGTTTTATAGCTGCAACATTGCATAAAACTACTATGCCGTTTACACATAGTAATTTTGGTAGTTTAGGAAGTCAAATTAACAATTCTTTGTCGTTAACGGCGCTTTATAAAACACCGTTTAATGCTCAAATTAAGCTAGGTTATATTGGCTCATATGCTAATTTAACGATAGATGGGCTTAGCAATGAAAGAGAATTTACAGTGCATACGAATTATTTTATGCACACGGCTTTATTAGGAGCGGGGTATAGCTTTCAGATAAAAAAAGACCTAGACGTAACCCTCGGGTTGGGCTCTTCAATTTCTTTTGTAAAAAACACGAATTTACAAGAAGAAAAAGGCGATGCTTCGGATAAAATAACAGCGAGCAACTCTTCTGTAAAATCGGGGAATGTGTATGTTATCCCTGAAATATCGGTAACCAAGTATTTTAAAAATGAAAACACCATCACTTTTGGCGCTAAATATTACCTGTCGGATAATGATTCTTTTTTAACAGGAAGTGTTAAAAACAGTAAAAAATCTGTTACTACAAATCAGGTAGATTTTTCTACAAAAAACAATCAGATTGCTCTATATGTAAGCTACGGATTTAACTTTAAAAACATTAAAAAGATATTCTAATTACTTTTTAATGTTTGGGTGGTTTTAGCGTAAAAGCAAATAGTTTTAACGTTTATCATTTAATAATTAAATTTTTAAATAAAATGAAAAAAATAGGATATATAATAATTTTATGCTTGTTGTTTGCGGCATGTACTAAATCAATAGATATAGTATATAACCAAACGGTAAGTATTCCTAAAGAGGAGGTTAAAGAAGAAGAAGCTAAACAAAACCTTGTTGGTGTTTGGGACGGTACATTAGAGTGTTCAAATTGTTGTTCGCCAAAGTATCGCTATACTTTAACTATTACAAAGCATGAACTAGTAAGTGAATTAATTGAAGGTTCATTAAAAATTTCAGGAATACCAGATCAGCAATACTTTGCTATTTTTAAGTTAGATATGAAATTTGAAGGTGATAAGCTAACTGTTGAAACCATCGATAAAACAGAAATAGACAATCCTAAAGCTGGTTGTGGTCGTTATTGTACTGAAAACACCTATGAACTTATTTTATCGAAAGATAAGACTACATTTGAAGGTTTTTGGGTTAAATCAAACGGATGTAGTGTGTCAGATAACTCAACGTTAATTAATATTGAAAAACAGTAATATGAAACTAAAAGTAGTTTTAATAATTCATTTATTTCTTGCTTGTATATCAATAAATGCACAAGAAAAAGCATCGCATCAAGGTTTATATGCCGACATAGGATATGAAGTAGGTTTTATAGCTGCAACATTGCATAAAACTACTATGCCGTTTACACATAGTAATTTTGGTAGTTTAGGAAGTCAAATTAACAATTCTTTGTCATTAACGGCGCTTTATAAAACACCGTTCAATGCTCAAATTAAGCTAGGTTATATTGGCTCATATGCTAATTTAACGATAGATGGGCTTAGCAATGAAAGAGAATTTACAGTGCATACGAATTATTTTATGCACACGGCTTTATTAGGAGCGGGGTATAGCTTTCAGATAAAAAAAGACCTAGACGTAACGCTCGGGTTGGGCTCTTCAATTTCTTATGTAAAAAACACGAATTTACAAGAAGAAAAAGGCGATGCTTCGGATAAAATAACAGCGAGCAACTCTTCTGTAAAATCGGGGAATGTGTATGTTATCCCTGAAATATCGGTAACCAAGTATTTTAAAAATGAAAACACCATCACTTTTGGCGCTAAATATTACCTGTCGGATAATGATTCTTTTTTAACAGGAAGTGTTAAAAATAGTAAAAAATCTGTTACTACAAATCAGGTAGATTTTTCTACAAAAAACAATCAGATTGCTCTATATGTAAGCTACGGATTTAACTTTAAAAACATTAAAAAGATATTCTAATTACTTTTTAACAGTACTAAAAGTTCCTAAAAAAAGCCCGATAAGTAATCGGGCTTTTGTTGTTTTAAATGTTGAGCTAATCTTAGCTTAGTCACCATCGTTATCGGTAGGAACTACGGTAACAGATAAAAGACTTGTTACATCTACAGCAAATAAAATACTTAGTTCTTTTAAGGCGTTATAAAGTGGTTTTACCGTTTTAGCATCGGTATTAATGGCATCAAAAAGAGGTGTGTTTAAAGCGGTAATTTCTTTATCAACAGCATCAAATTTTTTAGATATTTCATCTGAAATTTTCTTAGAATTATCAATAGCATTTACCATGCTTGCATAGTTAGTTTTTCTGTTAAAATAAACATCTTTAACCTCTGCTAACATCGCTTGTATTAATAGTAATGAGTTTTTACTTCTATAAGCCTGTAAACCTGTAGGAACACTATTGCTAGATTTTTCAAAACCAGCTGGTTTTCCAACCTTGGTAACCTTTGCCATATCTAACACGTTTATAATTTGATTAATACTCAAACATTTCGCATTTTCAGAGCAGGTACTACCATTTGCATTTGCAAAATTGTTTTTATAATCTTCTTCCCAGGTGTCAATAATAACTTGAGAAAGTCTAATAAGTTCGTCATTAATAGCTTCTAAATAAGACATTCTGAAAGAATCATTTAATAAAAGGGTTTTAGCTTCTATTGAATTTTGCTTTCCAAAAAGAAGGTATTCTAATGTGCCAAGCCCTTTTTTAGTGGTACTTTGTTTTGAAAAATATCCTTGATTGTAAATAGATTTATCAGTAATATTTTTTTCAATTAATGCAGTGTTTATAGGGTAGTTATAAATACTTAAACTATAATAATTGTTTTTGATCAGTCCAAAATTATAAACTTCTGTTTTTGAATAGGCTTTTGCTGAAACCAACCATTGTGCTGCTAATTTTTTATAATCGGCATCACTTTTACTAGCTTTAAAATTAGCAATATTGGTTTGCTGTGTTTTTAAGGCTTGTTTGAAGTTTGTTAAACTGGGTAAAATATTATCTGAATAATAAGTTTCAAAAAAAACGTTATCCATTACTATAGGTTCTTCCCCTTGATTTTTACAACTAAAAACAAAGCTTATTAATAGGATTCCAAAGATTCCAAATATAATTTTTTTCATGATTTTTTATAATTTACTACTATAAAGAGTTTAAATAGGCTAATAATTGGTCTCTTTTTTCTTTAGATAATTTTTTAAAGTCTTCTTTTGATGTGTTTGCTTCACCACCGTGCCATAAAATAGCTTCTTCAATGTTACGAGCCCTACCATCATGTAATAAAAAAGTATGCTTGTTTACGGTTTCAATAAGCCCTAATCCCCATAAAGGTTGTGTTCTCCATTCGTTTCCATTAGCTAAGAAATCACCTCTGTTATCGGCTAAATCATCGCCCATATCATGTAATAAGAAGTCTGAAAAAGGTTTTATTTTGATATTGTCTATTTGTGGTAAAACAGTGTTTTTACCTGTCGTAAAGTTATCAACATGACAAGAAATACATTTTAAATCGTTAAAATGCTTTTTTCCTTGTAACACATTTTTTTCTTTAAAATTTCTTCTTTTAGGAACAGAAAGTGCTGCCATGTATAAAGAAATTCTACTAAATTGTTTATTTGGTACCTCTACATTTTCACCGACATTATTTCCATTGCTTAATTTTGAGCAATCAATTCCGTCAGGGCAATTTTCAACAGGAAAAATAGACGTAGTTAAGCCCATATCACCATTAAAAGCACCTGCAATTTGTTGGTCTAAAGTTGGTTGGTTAGATTTCCATCCAAATTTACCAATTGTTAATTTATTTTCTTTAACATTCCAAACATAATTTGCTCTACCAGAAATCCCATCATTGTCGGCATCATTAGGATCGGAATTTTCTAAAAGACTTGCTTCTGAAAGTGCATCAATAAAACCAAGCCCAATCATTTGTTGCCCAACTCTTGGCGATGTTTCTACACCCGCTAAACTTCCATAATTTTCATTAAAAAAACTATAGGTAGGCTTTCGTAATTGATACTTAGTTCCATCGGCATAAACACCATCAATAAAAGTAAAATTAACTTGAATGTCGGCTTCTTTTTTGACTCCTAAATTAGAATCGTCTTGAAGCTGACCTCCATATGTATGATGACCAATAGGCCCTGTTGTTTCTGAATTTCCGATACCTAATCGAATTAAAAAACCTTCTGATGTAGCACCTGTCTTTAAAAGAGGTTTTCCTCTTCCGTCTCTTAAATGACAAGAACTACAAGCTCTTGCGTTAAAGATTGGTCCTAAACCATCTCTTGACGTTGTAGTAGCAGGAGCAGACACCCACGCTTGATCGAACATAGCATTTCCAACACCAAAAAATGATAATTCTAAGTCTGATAATATTGGAATAGCTCTTCCAAAGGCTTTATCGGCAGTAAAAGCTTGTATTGATAATTCTGAAACTAAAAATTCTTCACCAGTTTCGTAGGTTGCTGTAGGTTCAATGTTTTTATAAACATCCTCTTTTGTACAAGATGATAAAATAGTAGCAAAAAGAATAAAAAAAATGTATTTTTTCATTATGGTATTTTAAACAAAAATACTGAAACTAGAATGAATCTAGTTTCAGCAAAGTATTATTATTAAATAAAAGTATTATTAGTTAATACTAATAGTAACGTCTAAAGTTTTAGCCGCTTCAGCAATAGCTTTACCTTCTGCTTTTAAAGCACTAGATAATTGACCAGCAGTTCCGTTAGAACCAAGTTCTTCTTTTGAAATAATTTCATCAAAAGGCTTGTCTAAAGCTAAAAGAGCATCTAATTTAGCTAAAGTTGCTTTTGCTTTACTATCTAAAGAAGCAGCAACATCTTTGTTTACATTTTCGGTTAATGCGATTAATGAAGTTCCTGAAACTTTAGAGCCATCAGCTCTTGTATATGAACCAACAACTATATTGTTAATTCCGTGAGTATTTGCCCACATATCTTGGTTGGTATTATCAGAAAAACAAGAATGTTCGTTTTCTTGACCTTCATCAATTGCCGGGTCAAGTCTTTCTAAAGCAACTTCTCCATTAGCAATAAAACCAATACCGTTTAAAACATTTGTTAAAGCAGTTTCTTCTTTTAAAGCAGCAAATGCAGTTCTGTAAGTTCCTCCAACAGCCCAAGTACTATTTAAATCTTTTAAATCGTTTACTAATAAATCAGTAACAATTTTCAAATATGTACCTCTTCTTTTAGCAGAAGCTTCAGTAGTATAATCAGTAAAACTTCTTACACCTGCATTTTTAAAATTATCTTGTTTATGAGTAGTAGTGTTATAGTTTAAATCTTGCCCCCATAATAAAAATTCAATAGCATGCCATCCAGTAGAGATGTTATCATCTTTACCATCTTCGTTTTTATCGATAATGTTTTTTTCTGTTAAAGCAAAAGAAGCATCAGCAATTAAACCTCCTACTACTTTTTGTCCTCTATCTCCAGATACATAATCAATATATGCTTCATCTAATGGCCATGCGTTAATTTGTCCTTCGGTTCCTAATAATTTTTCATTATCAATAGGTCCGTTAGCTTCACGAAAAGCTTCTGTTTGTCCGTAAAAATTTCTAGCATATAACCAAGATTTTTTAGCTGCTTTATGAGTTTCATCACTAGGGTTTGCTAAAAATGCGTTAATTGCAGTTTGCATTTTTAAAGCAGTAGTATATGAATCTTCGTAGTTTGCCGATGCTATAGCTGCATAGTTTTCTATAAATGATTGTTTTGTTGCTTTTTGAGTAGGAGTGTCGTCATCAGAACATGATTTGAACACAAAAGAGGTTGCAAGTAATAATGATAATCCTAGTACTTTTTTCATTTTAAATTTATTTTAAGTTGCTTATTTAGATTTATTAAGTATAATAATGCAAATGTAATCGAGTTTTTTTTATTAACAAATTTTATTAAGATTAATTTTAAATTGATTGGTGTTTTTAGATTTTATGTAATGTTTTTATTATTTTAATGTTAATTTTCTGGTTATTTGCTAAGGTTTTTAATTTGTTTTAGTTTAATGTCATTTATTTTTAAACTATCTGTTATTTGGTTAATTATTCAAATATGTGTGTATATTAACCTTAAATTAAGGTTTAATTTGTATTATATATAGTATATTTGCACGCAATTAATTAACAACACACTAAATTAATTGCACATGCAAGCTCATCAATCAAAATTTGTAGGAGAAGGTTTAACGTACGACGACGTTTTATTAGTACCTGCTTACTCAGAAGTACTTCCAAGAGAAGTTTCAATTCAAACAAAATTTACTAAGAATATAACCATTAACGTACCTATAGTTTCCGCAGCTATGGATACCGTTACCGAATCGGCAATGGCAATCGCTATGGCTCGTGAAGGAGGGATTGGTGTGTTACATAAAAACATGACTATTGAGCAACAAGCTCAAGAGGTTCGCAAGGTAAAACGTGCAGAATCAGGGATGATTATTGACCCGGTAACCTTGCCATTAACAGCGAGCGTTTTAGATGCTAAAATGTTAATGAAAGAACATAGTATTGGCGGAATTCCTATTATTGACCAAATTGGTGTTTTAAAAGGAATTGTAACCAATAGAGATTTGCGTTTCGAGCATGATAATGAACGTTCAATTGTAGAGGTAATGACTAAAGATAATTTAGTAACTGCATCGGTAGGAACTTCATTAAAAGCGGCAGAAAGCATCTTACAAGAAAAGAAAATCGAAAAATTATTAATTGTTGATGAAAATTATAAATTATCAGGATTAATTACTTTTAGAGATATTACTAAGGTTACTCAAAAACCAATTGCAAACAAAGATACTTTTGGGCGTTTACGTGTTGCAGCTGCATTAGGTGTAACGGCAGATGCTGTTCAAAGAGCCGAAGCTTTAGTGAAAGCAGGTGTTGATGCTGTAATTATTGATACCGCTCACGGACATACCAAAGGAGTGGTTGCTGTTTTAAAAAATGTAAAAGCAAAATTTCCTGAATTAGATGTTATTGTAGGAAATATCGCTACGCCAGAAGCTGCTAAGTATTTAGTGGAAGCAGGAGCGGATGCTGTAAAAGTAGGAATTGGTCCTGGTTCAATATGTACAACTCGTGTGGTTGCAGGTGTAGGTTCTCCTCAGTTTTCGGCAGTTTTAGAAGTTGCCTCTGCTATTAAAGGAAGTGGAGTTCCTGTAATTGCCGATGGTGGAATTCGTTATACAGGTGATATCCCTAAGGCAATTGCCGCAGGTGCCGATTGTGTAATGTTAGGGTCATTGTTAGCAGGAACAAAAGAATCGCCAGGAGAAACGATTATTTACGAAGGAAGAAAATTCAAATCGTATCGTGGAATGGGATCTGTGGAAGCAATGAAGCAAGGTTCAAAAGATCGTTATTTTCAAGATGTTGAAGACGATATTAAAAAATTAGTGCCAGAAGGTATTGTAGGGCGTGTTCCTTATAAAGGACAACTAGAAGAAAGTATTCATCAATTTGTTGGTGGTTTACGTGCTGGTATGGGATATTGTGGTTCTAAAGATATTGAAACACTGAAAGAAACAGGTAAATTTGTACGTATTACCGCAAGCGGAATTAACGAAAGTCATCCGCATGATGTTGCAATTACCAAAGAATCTCCAAATTATAGTAGAAGATAATTTATAAGTTATATATTTTTAAAAAACCCCGCTGTTAATTAACAGCGGGGTTTTTTGTTTTTTTTTATAACTTTTTAAAAGTTAAAGAGCCTGTCAGTTCGAGTGATTTTTTCTTTTAAAAAATAATATCGAGAACTTTTTTATCTTCAAGATTAATTCAAATTCTCGATACTAATTTTAATTTCTTTTAGTCATTAAAATTCACTCGAATTGACAAAAAGAACCTTAACAGACTTGAAAATACTACTTATTTTTTAAGATATTTTTGCTTGTAAACTACTAACAAACTAATAATAACCATTATCGCCAATAACACATATACAAATGTTGGAATTGGAATAGCATCTCCAGCTGCATAACTATGCAATCCTGAAAGATAATAATTAACCCCAAAAGAGGTCATCATAATAGCCCAAAAAGCAAACATACTTGCTAGGTTTAGCACATATTTAGTATTCAATTTAGGAACAAAACGTAGGTGTAAAACAATTGCATAGACAATAATACTAATTAAAGCCCATGTTTCTTTAGGATCCCAAGCCCAGTAACGACCCCAACTTTCGTTTGCCCAAACACCTCCTAAAAAAGTACCAATTGCCAGCACAAAAAGCCCGATAGTCATTGAAAGTTCATTAATATAGGTAAGTTCTTTTATTTTTATATCGATAATATGTTTGTTCTTGTCTGTTTTAAAAAGCATTAAAACCAACGCCATAAAACCAAGTACTGCCGATAAGGCTAAAGGTGCATAACTACTAACAATAGTTGCTACGTGAATTTTTAACCAATACGATTTTAATACAGGCATTAGGTTGGTAATTTCAGGATTTAGCCAATCTAAATAACTTACAAATAATAAAGCTCCTGTAAATAAGGTTGCTAAAGGCAAGGCAAAATCAGATTTTCTAAAACTAGCTAAACCACTTAATAGCAAACTCCAGGCGACAAAAATTAACATTTCATATCCGTTACTCCAAGGAGCATGCCCCGATATAAACCAACGTAATAAAATATTTGCGCTAAAGCATAAAAAAGAAATTAGTATAATAATTACAAGGAAATTCCAAAGGAAGTTTATCAGGTTGTTTTTATGAAACATTTTAACAACCGCTAAAACTAATAATAGTGTTCCTAAACTAAAATAGATAATAAACAACCAAAAATTAACTTTCGCTTTATTATACCATAATTCGGCTTCAATTTGTTTTTCTGATGGATTTACACTAGCTCCTAAAATTTCTTGATATTTTTTTATATAAGATAATTTTTTATAAGCTTCTTCATATTTATTTTTGTAAATATCATTAAAATATCCTGGTAAAATATGCTTTGCGAAATTTCGATCCTCTTCATTAAAATCTTTAAAATCGTGAATATAGCTGTACCAAGTATTGCTATCGTCGTCTTTTTTAGGGAATATTTTTAAATAATTTCCTGAAAAAACGTTGTATAAAATATTAAAACGTTCATCAATATTTAAAACCTCTTTATCTAGTTCATTTCTTGCCGATGGTTTCTTTTTATTCGCTTCTTCTACCGCTTTTGACAATAGGTAATTTCCTTGTTTATCTAGCAAACTAACGAAAGATAGTAAGTTGTTATCGCCAACTTTAACAGTGTTTAACAGTGTGCCTGTTTTTTCAAAATCGGCTTTTATAATAGGAATTCGTTGCCATAACTGTGGGCTCATGTGCATTCCTAAAAATATTTGATTAACACTTAAACGTATGGTTTCATTATTTTTTTTCTTCGGATAACTAAAAGAAGTCTTTTTGGTTATTTTTCGAATACATTCTGAAGCCAAGGTGTTTAAAGGCTTTATTCTACCGTCTAAATCTTGCACTAATAAACGCCCAAACTGATCAGCCTGATAGATATCTATTTGCTGAGAATCCACAAGCTGACTTATTGAAAATGAAGGAATGCTATCGGTTTTAATTTCTGCTGATGTAGCTTGTGTTCCTGTTTGTGAAAAAGCACTAGAAATACTTAAAAATGCCATAATAGCTATGGTATTTTTAGACAATCTTTTTAATTTTTTATGAACCTCTCTAAAACGAGAACCTTTTCCGAAAAAAGTAAAAAGCATTCCAATACCCATTAAGGTATAACCGATATAGGTTAGCCAAGTTCCTAAAACATCATGGTTTACCGATAAAACTGTTCCTTTTTCATCGGTATCATAACTTGCTTGAAAAAAGCGATATCCTTTATAATCTAATACATTATTCATAAAAATTCGATAAGAAAATTCTTCTTTTTTGTCAAAAACAGTCACTTCACTTGCGTAAGCAGAAGGGCTTGATGAGCCAGGGTATCTATCTAATTGAAAGTCATTTAATTTAAGGCTAAAGGGTAATTTAATAGCGCCTGCTCCGTACGAAATAATTAGTTTTATATCATTTTTAAAATCGGTCTGATGTTTTATCGGTAAAAATCCTTCTCTATATAATAAATTGATTTCCTGCTGCTCGGTATCAATTGTTGCATTTACAATTAAAGCATCATCTAGCGTTTTATCGTTTACCGTTTCTTCGGATACATTGCTAATCAATTTAAAAGCGCCCTTGGGATGATAGCTCATCGGAACAAAAGAAAAATCGCCAGCTCTATAAAGGGTACGCAAGGTTATATTTTGAAGACTATCTTTTTTAATTTTACCTGCCTGCTGACTTGCCATTATAAAAAAGTCAATAGTATGAGGTGTTAGCATTTTAAAACGTCCATTTTCTTCAATAATATTGATAATTCCTTTTTTATCAGATTCAAAGCCTATTTCATGTTGATGATCGCCAATACGTTCTATTTCTCCTTTTTTCAAATAGATGGTATTTCTACCTTTACCAGCGGTAACCACCATTTTTAACAAAGGTTCTCCGTTAATACTATCGGTAATAACAGTAGGAGTAGCATCAGCAACATATTGATTAAAATTAATAGAAACAGGTTTGTTATTAAACGTTGTTTTTAGTGTGAAGTCATTATTTTTAAGCGGGCTGATATTTATTTTTTGCTGAATAGTTTTACTTTGAGTTCCATCGGTAATTGTGGCTATTAATAATTTTGTATCTGCAATTATAACGTTGCTTGTAGCGCCTTCTCTTATGCGCATAATTCCTCCATAAGAAACATACCTAGTAACAGCTGCACCTAACACAATTATAATAAAGGCGATATGAAATAACAAAATTGCCCATTTTTTTTTAGTAAATAAATTATATTTTTTGATATTAAAAACAAAACTAATTGCTAGCCCTAGCATTACCATTTCAAACCACCAAGCATCATAGATACTAGCCCAAGCTATTGCGGTACCATAGTCATTTTCAATAAAAGTTGCTGCCGCCATCGATACTGCAAATATTAACAGGAGTAATAGTGCTAACGAAGATGATGAAAAGAATTTATATATTTTTTGCATGTGTATATTAGGTATAAAAATGAAGCCATTTTAAAAGTAAAATTTCTGCTTTTAAAATTAGCTTCATTTTTTAATGAATCTATTTTATTTAAATAGGTTTTAGTTCATCGAAACTTCTTTTTTGTCTTTTTTTGAAACTCCTTGAGTATCGTATTTTGACTCACGTTCTTTAGCAGCTTCTAACCATTTTGGTAATAAGTTTTTCTTGAATTCGGCTTTTTCTTTGTGTAATTTCTCCATGTCTAAACCAATGTATTTTTGCGCTTTTTCTTTAGAAGAAATATCAGGCATTTCAACAGGTTTGTTGTGTCCTAAATCTGCTAATACACGTGCCAATTTTACACGACCTTCAATAGCTTTATCTAAACCACCACTAATAACTCGTCCAATTTCAACAGGTGAATGAAAAGAAGCTCCATGTGATGCTGCAGCATAATCCCAACGCCATTGTGCATGACGAATATCCATTAAAATAGGTTTCATCTGAGTTTCGGTAGCGCCTAAGTCCCAGGCTTTTTTAGCCTCTACGTGCATGCGTACTAAAGCATCTTCTAATTTTAATCTGCTTTGGGTAGATTTTTGCTGACGTTCATATACATTTGCTTTTAATTTATGAGCTTCTTCACGATGACAAACCTGACATGAATTTGCTACATTGTTCATAGGTGATTGCAATTGATGATCGGTAAATTTCTGTCCACCTTCACTTTTATATGGCATATGACAATCGGCACAAGAAACCCCTCTATCGGCATGTACACCTGTTAAATACGTTTCATAACCAGGATGTTGTGCTTTTAACATTGGCGCTCTACTTAATTTGTGTGTCCAATCTTTAAAGTTAATATCGTCATAATATTTTTCCATAGCTTCAACCGACATTCCGTTTTTCCAAGGAAATGTTAAATAAGGAACACCTTCAACGCCTTCTTTTTTCTTATCAAAATAATACTCCACATGACATTGTGCACATACTAGCGAGCGCATTTCTTGGTGTGTTGCTTTATTAATATCTTTACCCATTGCTTGAAAAGCTTCTATTAAAGCAGGGCGGGTAATGGTTAATTTCATGGTTTTTTCATCATGACAATCGGCACAACCAATAGGGTTTACAATTTCCTCTCCTTTGTCAGCCCATTTTCCTTTGTAAAATTCGGCAATACCAATTTCATTCATTAATCTTGGTACATCGGGGCTTTTACAAGTCCAGCAAGTAGCAGGCATTGGTCCGTCACCTTTTCCTTTAGGTCCGCCAGTTCTTAAGGTATTTTGAATGTCTTTAATCGCATTTTGATGCCCACGTCCTTGGCTGTAATCTTTAGAAAAACCGTAACCCGCCCATAAAACAGTTAAGCGAGTGTCTTCTTCTAGCATATCACGCATTTTATTTCCTCCTTGATATGATTGAAAATCACTATTTTCGGTTTGTAAGAATGATTGATACTCTTGTGGGAAATTTTTCCCCCACTCACTATTTCGAGGTTCATTCTTTTGGATATTTACCTGCGGCACATATTTGTACTTAGCTTCATTTTTTCTATTTACAATACTAGAGGCAAGTAATCCTAATAGAAAAACGACCACTACAGTAACAATAAATAATATTTTGTTTTTCATTTTGTTAGTTTTTGTTTTGTTATTTTTTTTGTTCAATTTTAGTATTTAACCATTCAGGTATTACGGCTTCAACCTGATCTGTAGGAATTGGCGCAATATTGTTTTTAATGGTTGAAATACCATGCACGGTACCGTGAGGTAATTCTTGATGACATGACCAGCATTTTCGTTCGGTTCTACTTTCTCTATGATCGTCTAACCAACCATCATATTTTGTTTGAGTAACCTGCTGAATATGACAACGAATACAGTTGTTTTGTACTACTTCTTGTGATGCTTCTCTCATAAACATAACCTCCGGTTCTGCTCGTGCGGTAAAAATGGTTGCATGAAACAAACCATCTTTTGCTTTAAAGAAGTATTTATTAAAAACATTGTCGTGCGGTACATGACAATCATTACATGAGGCTTGTTCTCTGTGTGAGCTGTGCATCCAACTATTATACATTGGAGTCATCACATGACAATTTACACAAGCCAAAGGATCATCTGACATATAAGAAACTAACGAAGCTTCTTTTGCCATAAAAAAACCTAAACCTGTAACAATTCCTATTAAAATAATAGCAATTTGCCGCCATTTAGATTTTTTCTCTGGTAATATGTTTCGTTTAAAATTCAAGTGTTGTTTTTTTAGACTTTTATTATTTTCTGTTTTTTTCTTTTTGATTTATAATGCTAAATCTTTTTTGTTTAATCGATACTTTGCTGATTTAAAGTTAATAAGCTTTTTGTTAAATTTGTTTTTCTCATATTTTTTTCGTTAAGTATATTTTAAACAAATATTTAAAGAAAAAACTGTTAATTAAATGATAAAAATCAGCTTATGATAAAAAAGAAGGTTGTAAATTAAAAAATAATTTTATTGGAAGTGATTTTTACTTTTGGAGTGTTTCTAGAAATTCAAGTAATAAAAATGAAAAAATGAGGTAAAAGTGAGTTTAAAAATTTAGCGTTAAATAAATCATAATTAGCCCACTTTTTTATGCTTATTTATTTTTTTTATTTAAGGGGTTTTTTAGGGTGGTAAAATCGATTAAATTAGTTTAAAAACGCTGTAGTAGCAAGGGAAAGACGTTAAAAAACAAATAATATTATTTTCATAATTAAATGAATATACTGCTTTATTTTTGATTAGGATTTGTTAATTTCGCAAAGAGATCAATTATCAAATTTTATGACTAAAGAAACAAAATATACTGAAGACAACATCCGCTCGCTCGATTGGAAAGAACATATCCGAATGCGTCCAGGAATGTATATTGGTAAACTAGGAGATGGTTCATCTGCCGATGATGGAATTTATATTTTAGTCAAAGAGGTGTTAGATAACTCTATTGATGAATATGTAATGGGAGCTGGTAGAACTATAGAAATTTCTATCCAAGGAAATAAAGTAATTGTTAGAGATTATGGTCGAGGGATTCCTTTAGGAAAAGTAGTCGATGTGGTTTCTAAAATGAACACGGGAGGAAAGTACGATTCAAAAGCATTTAAAAAATCCGTAGGGCTAAACGGAGTAGGTACAAAAGCGGTAAATGCGCTTTCATCATTTTTTAGAGTAGAATCATCAAGAGACGGAAAATCAGCAGCAGCCGAATTTGAACAAGGTACTTTAATCAATCAAGAATTTTTAGAAAAAACTTCTCGAAGAAAAGGAACAAAAGTGTCTTTTATCCCCGATGAACTAATTTTTAAAAATTATAAGTATAGAAATGAATATGTTTCTAAGATGCTTAAAAATTATGTGTACTTAAATGTAGGGTTAACCATTGTTTTTAATGGTGAAAAGTTTTTATCAAAAAATGGTTTAAAAGATTTATTAGAAGAAAACAACAATCAAGAAGATATGTTGTATCCTATAATTCATTTAAAAGGCGATGATATTGAAATTGCCATTACCCATAGTAAAACCCAATATTCTGAAGAATATCATTCGTTTGTAAATGGGCAACATACCACGCAAGGAGGAACGCATCAAGCAGCTTTTAGAGAGGCGATTGTAAAAACAATTCGTGAGTTTTATGGGAAATCTTTTGATGCTTCCGATATTCGAAAATCAATCATATCTGCCATTGCTATAAAAGTAATGGAACCTGTTTTTGAGAGTCAAACCAAAACAAAGTTAGGTTCAACAGAAATGGGTGATGATTTGCCAACGGTAAGAACCTATATTAACGATTTTATAAAAACAAAACTCGATAATTTCTTACATAAAAACACTGAAATAGCCGATAAACTGCAACGTAAAATTATACAAGCAGAAAAAGAACGTAAAGAACTTTCAGGAATTAGAAAGTTAGCTAAAGACAGAGCTAAAAAATCTAATTTACACAATAAGAAATTACGAGATTGTAGAGTTCATTTAGGCGATACTCAAAAGGAAGCTTATTTAGAGTCTACCTTATTTATTACCGAGGGAGATTCTGCATCGGGTTCTATAACAAAATCTAGAAATGTAAATACACAGGCAGTTTTTAGTTTGAAGGGAAAGCCTTTAAATTCGTACGGATTAAGTAAGAAGATTGTGTATGAAAACGAAGAATTCAATCTATTACAAGCAGCTTTAAATATAGAAGACGGTTTAGAAGATTTGCGTTATAATAATATTGTAATTGCTACGGATGCCGATGTTGATGGAATGCATATTCGTTTATTGTTGATAACATTTTTCTTGCAATTTTTTCCAGAAGTTATCAAAGAAGGACATTTGTATATTTTAGAAACGCCATTATTTAGAGTTCGAAATAAAAAAGATACACATTATTGTTATTCCGAAGAAGAAAAAAAAGCGGCAATTAAAAAATTAAGAGGTAAGCCAGAAATTACTCGATTTAAAGGATTGGGGGAGATTTCACCCGATGAATTTGTGCATTTTATTGGTGATAATATCCGATTAGATCCTATCATGTTAGACAAAGAAATGTCTATAGAAAGTATGTTGGAATTCTATATGGGAAAAAATACGCCAAACAGACAAAAATTCATCATTGAAAACTTAAAAGTAGAAGTAGATGCCATTGAAGAGGAGGAAGATGAGTCCTAAGAAAATAAAAAATATAATTACGCTATTTTTTGTAGCCTTTTTAGTTTTTTGGTTGTTCCAAATTAATTGGGATAATTTATTTAATAAAGATAATTCAGGTGCTTTTTTGGGTGTGTTTATAGGGATAATGATTATTGTTTCTTTACAAATACCGAATAAGCAGTCTGAAAATGAAGTTCCTTAAAAGTACTAAATTTTTTTAGTATTTTTTAGAAGATTATTTTGAGATGAAAAAATAACAGCCCAAAATAATAGTAAAAGTTGTAACAAAAACAAATAAATAACTCTTAAACGAATAAACGTTTTTTAGATGAGTGAAGAAATAAACGAACACGAAGAAGAGGTGAATAATCCGATAGATAATTCATCAGATTTAGAAATGCCCGAAGAAACATCCGAAGAAATAGATAATACAGAAACCATTACCAAGGTAACAGGAATGTATAAAGAATGGTTTTTAGATTACGCTTCGTATGTAATTTTAGAAAGAGCCGTTCCTTCTTTAGAAGATGGCTTAAAACCAGTACAGCGTAGAATAATGCATTCTATGAAAGATTTAGACGACGGACGCTACAATAAAGTAGCGAATATTGTTGGGCATACCATGCAATATCACCCGCATGGAGATGCTTCAATTGCCGATGCTATGGTGCAAGTTGGGCAGAAAGACTTGCTAATCGATATGCAAGGAAACTGGGGGAATATTCTAACAGGCGATAGGGCAGCAGCAGCAAGATATATTGAAGCTCGTTTGTCAAAATTTGCATTAGAAGTGGTTTTTAACCCTAAAACAACCCAGTGGAAACAATCTTATGATGGTAGAAGAAAAGAACCGATTGATTTACCTGTAAAATTCCCGTTATTATTAGCCCAAGGAGCAGAGGGAATTGCCGTAGGATTATCAACCAAAATATTACCGCATAACTTTAATGAATTAATAGCAGCATCTATTAAATATTTAAGAGGAAGAAGTTTTACTATTTATCCTGATTTTTTAACAGGTGGAGTTGCCGATTTTACTAATTATAACGATGGTAAAAGAGGAGGGAAAGTACGAGTACGTGCAAATATTACGCAGCTAGATAAAAAAACATTGGTTATTACCGAAATTCCTTTCGGAACAACCACAACATCTTTAATTGATAGTATTTTAAAAGCCAATGAAAAAGGGAAAATTAAAATTCGTAAAATTGAAGATAATACAGCAGCAGATGTTGAAATATTGGTGCATTTGCCAACAGGGATATCTCCAGATAAAACCATTGATGCTTTATACGCTTTTACCAATTGCGAAAACTCGATATCGCCATTAGCCTGTACTATTGAGAATAATAAACCTGTTTTTGTAGGGGTTTCTCAAATACTAAAACATTCTACCGATTTAACGGTAAAATTGTTAAAAAGCGAGTTAGGAATTCAATTACATGAACTTGAAGAACAATGGCATTTTGCCTCTTTAGAGCGTATTTTTATTGAAAACAGAATTTATCGTGATATTGAAAATCAAGAAACTTGGCAAGGTGTAATTAAAGCTATTGATGCAGGATTAAAACCTCATATTCAGCATTTAAAAAGGGCGTTAACCACCGATGATATTACCCGTTTAACAGAAATCAGAATTAAGAAAATTTCAAAATTTGATATTGATAAAGCCAAGCAATATATTGAATCTTTAGAAGATAAAATAGCGATAGTAAAAAATCATTTAGATAATTTAATCACTTATGCGATTAATTATTTTAAAAGTTTAAAAACGAAGTACGGTAAAGGACGTGAGCGAAAAACGGAAATCAAAATTTTTGATGATATTGTCGCTACAAAAGTAGTAATGCGAAACACCAAGCTATATGTAAATAGAGAGGAAGGTTTTGTAGGAACATCGCTTAAAAAAGATGAATACGTTGACGATTGCGCTGATATCGATGATATTATTATCTTTAAAGGAAATGGGACTATGATGGTTACTAAAGTAGCTTCTAAAACCTTTGTTGGTAAAGATATAATTCACATCGCTGTTTTTAAGAAAAGAGACAAGCGTACGGTGTATAATATGATGTATAGAGACGGTTCGAGAGGTGCAAATTACATGAAGCGTTTTAACGTAATAAGTGTAACTCGCGATAAAGAATACGATTTAACCACAGGGGCAAAAGGTTCAAAATTGTTGTATTTTAGTGTAAATCCTAATGGCGAAGCAGAAGTTGTTACTGTTAATTTACGACCAGTGGCTGGTATTACAAAGTTAAAATGGGATGTTGATTTTGCTGAATTGGCAGTTAAAGGACGTGCTATCCGAGGAAACCAAATAACAAAATATAGTATTAGAAAAATAGATTTTAAATCGGCTGGAGTTTCTACCTTAAAACCTCGAAAAATATGGTTTGATGATACTGTTCAGCGTTTAAATGTTGATGATAGAGGCGAGTTGTTAGGCGAATTTAGAGCAGAAGATAAAATTTTAATAGCCACACAATCAGGTAAAATTAAAGCAGTTTCACCAAGTTTGTCAATGCGTTTTGAAAGCGATATGATTATTTTAGAAAAATGGGAACCTAAAAAACCTATTTCTGCTATTTATTTTGATGCCGAAAAAGAACGTTATTACGTAAAGCGTTTTTTAATAGAAACACCAGATAAAGAAGAACTGTTTATTTCTGAACATGAAAAATCAAAGTTAGAGATTATTTCTACCGATTATCATCCTATGGCTGAGGTTGTTTTTTCAAAACGTAGCCTAGAAAATATTGAAGTTAATTTTGAAGAATTTATCGCTATAAAAGGAATAAAAGCCCAAGGAAACCAACTAACAACCGATAAAATTCGTACGGTTAATCTGTTAGAATCGTTGCCTTACGAAGAATGGATACCTGAACCAAAAAGCGATGAAAATGAAGAAAAACCTGTTTTAGAAACAGAAATTTTACCATTAAACGTTGAGGTAATCCCTAAAGAATTTGAAAAAACAAAAGAAGATAAAGCTAAGAAAGCTTTAGAACGTGCTCTTCTTCAAAAAAAGAAAAAGAATACAGAAGATGATGACACTCAAACGGCATTATTTTAAATGAAAAAACAGAATAAATAAATGAATGAATTATTAACATATCGTTTTAACCTAAACTCCTTTTTAGGAGTTTCAGGTTATATAGCAACTATTGTATTTATTTGTTGGTTGCTATCAAGAATAATACGTTATATTATTGTTCAAATTATTAAAAGAAGAAAAATTGCTCCTTATGGAGCAACTAGTATTTTATTTTTCCGAAATTCTGTAAAGTTTTTTATCGGTGTTTTTGGTATTGCTTACATTATAACTACCGTTCCTGCTTTTCGTAGTAAGGCTACATTAATTTTTTCGGGTGCGGGTATTTTAGCCGCTATTATTGGTTTTGCGGCACAGGCGGCGTTATCTAATTTAATAGCAGGTGCATTTATTGTGCTTTTTCGCCCATTTCGAGTAGGCGATTATATTAAGTTAGACCAAGAAAGAGTTGGTATTGTTGAAGATATTACACTTCGACATACGGTAATTAATAACTTTGAAAACAAGCGATTAATCATCCCAAACTCAGTAATAAGCACCGATTCTGTGTTAAATCATACCATTGAAGATTCGCATATTCTTAGTTTTAATAATTTTAAAGTAGGAATAAAAGCAAATATTGATTTGGCTCGAAAAATCATTCAAGAAGAAGCCGTTAAATTACCAACCGTAATAGATTTTAGAACTCCTGAACAGGTTATGGCTAATGAACCACAGGTAGATGTTCGGGTAATTGACATACACACCGATCATATTCATTTGCGTGCTTATGTTTGGTTAAACGAGCCTTTTAAAGAGTTTAAAAATAAATGTGCTTTAAAAGAAGCCGTGCATAAACGATTTTTATCCGAAGGAGTAGCTTTACCAATTCCTATTTATAAAATAGTAAATGTTTAGTTTTTTTGTATTTATTTGAAGCAATCTCCCGCTTTCCGCACTCGCTTTTTTTTGAAGAAAAATCAAAAAAAGAGCTCAAACAAAGCGTCAATCGGGGCTAGGCTTTTGTGCTAAATTGATGATTTTAGTATTATTTAAAACTAAAAAAATCACGTATAACTCTGTTAGAAGTTTTTACGTGATTTTTTAGTTTTAACTATATTTTTCAGTAAACTAATTTATCGTTTATCAATATTAGTTTTTATCTTTAAAAAGAAACCCCAATCCTAAACGCCCTAAAAACTTTTTTTCAAAAGCCCAAAAGAATTTAAACTGTCCAAACAACCACCCCACTAAAGGCAATGTTGATTGATAAATAGGGAAAATAAGTAAAATACGTATCGGCCAATAAATCCAAGGAGATGTTGTTTCCGAAGAAATCCCTATAAAAGCAGTAATCGGTTTTGCAACCCAAGAAGCAAATGAACCGTTAATAGAAAATACGATTAATACCGCAATTACATCCCAATTTGTTTTTAATCCCCAACGTTGTCTTAATTTTTCCATGGTGGCAAAAGTAATTAAAAGAAAAAGGGCAAACAAATGTTTACCCTTTTTGATATTATAAAATTTAAAACTTATTTTTTACCAAAAATACCGCCTAATAATCCGCCAAGTATTCCTCCGTTAGCACTTTGAGAGTTGTCGCCTCCTAAAATCATACCAGCAATATCATCAACAACGCTACCATCACCATCGGCATCTAAAATTTGTTCTAAAAAGTTTTGCTCTTTAGCAGCTGAATTACCACCAAGTAAACCACCTAACATATTACCCAAATCATTTGAGCTACCAATATTATTTTGGCGAGATTGTTTTCCTAAAACCCCCATTAATAAAGGAGCAGCAGTTTTTAAAATACTAGCAATAGCACCTGAATCCATTCCTGTTTTCTGACCTATAACTTGTTCAACACCTTGTTGTTTACTTCCTAAAACATGATTTAAAATATTACCACCATCTTGTAAAACATCAGCATTAACACCACCATCAAACAAACCACCTAAATTATCTAAAATACCACCATCATGTTTATTTAAAGCACCCATTAAGCCTTGGGCTCCTTCTGGTGTTGCTGCATTACGTTGCATTGCTTTCATTAAAACTGGTAAAGCCATTGTTAAAACATTACCTGTTTTCCCTGTGTCTTGCCCGGTAGATCCTGCTACACCTGAAATAATTGATTTTCCTAAATCACTGTTTAATAAGTCTAAAATTCCTGCCATTTTTTTTTGATTTAATAAGATTAGTAATAGTTCTATTATTTAAGACACAAGTTACGAATTAAACGTCACATTTTTTTAATTATTTATTTTACCTTACAGCCCTTATATAAATTAAATCAATTAAATGAAAAAATTAGCGTTACACTGGCAAATTTTAATAGGAATGCTTTTGGGTATTTTATTCGGAATAGGAATGACATTTACAGAAGGAGGAGCTTCTTTTGTAGGAAGTTGGATAAAACCAATAGGAACTATTTTTGTGAAATTATTAAAATTAATTGCCGTACCATTAATCATTGCCTCTTTGGTAAAAGGAATATCAGACTTAAAAGATATTTCTAAATTTAAAAATATCGGCTTGCGTACCATGGTTATATATATAGGTACAACAGTTATTGCCATTACCATCGGACTTGCCTTGGTAAATATTGTAAAACCAGGCGAAGGAATATCCGAACAAACCATTACACGATTAACAGAAACTTACGCAAATAGTGGCGGAGTACAAGCTAAAATAGCCGAAGCAAGCAAGCAAAAATCAAGCGGACCATTACAGTTTTTGGTCGATATGGTTCCTGACAATGCTATAAAAGCAATGGGAAGCAACAAATCGATGTTACAAGTAATTTTCTTTACTATTTTCTTAGGAATATCAATGTTGTTAATAGGCGAAGAACGTGCAAAACCATTAAAAAACTTTTTTGATTCTTTAAATGAAGCCGTTTTAAAAATGGTCGATTTAATTATGTTGTCGGCACCTTATGCTGTATTTGCATTATTAGCAACAGTAGTTGTGTCATCAAAAGATCCTGATTTATTATTCGCTTTATTAAAATATGCTTTTACAGTAATCGGCGGATTAGTGTTAATGGTGGCTTTTTACATGACTTTAATAAGTGTATTCACCAAGAAAAATCCAATTTGGTTTTTAAAACAAATTAGCCCTGCGCAGTTATTAGCATTTTCAACAAGTTCAAGTGCGGCAACATTACCCGTAACTATGGAGCGCGTTGAAGAACATGTTGGTGTCGACAAAGAAGTATCAAGTTTTGTATTGCCAGTAGGTGCAACCATTAACATGGACGGAACAAGTTTATATCAAGCAGTTGCAGCGGTATTTATAGCTCAAGCATTAAGTTTCGATTTATCATTTGCCGATCAATTAACCATTATTTTAACTGCTTTATTAGCATCAATCGGTTCTGCCGCAGTGCCAGGCGCAGGAATGGTAATGTTGGTAATTGTATTAGAATCGGTAGGTTTTCCAGCCGATAAATTAGCTATCGGATTGGCATTAATTTTTGCTGTTGATAGACCTTTAGATATGTGTAGAACCGTTATAAACGTAACAGGAGATGCTACGGTAGCAACTTTAGTAGCGAAATCGGTAGGAAAGTTAGGCGATCCAAAACCTAAAAATTGGGACGATAACTACGATGCTGTAAAATAGAAAAATAGCTTTAGAATATTTTATAAATGCTAAAAAACACCAATGAATTATATTTATTGGTGTTTTTTTATGCGTTAAATCTATTATTTTATTTGATAAAAAACCAACCATGACTTCCCGCAACAGCTCCCGCGGTGGTTATCAAGCTTAATATTAATAAAAACCAATGCACTTTATGGATAAAAGAAAATGTTTTACTAGGTTTTTCTTCTGCGTATTTTTTAAACAATTTATGTAAAATAAACGGCTCTAAAACATATAGAACAAGTGTAAATAAAATCCAAACAAGTGTCATCGCATGAATCCACCAATACTGATAATCGAAATACCGATCCCATCCATCTAAAACATACAACATATAAAACCCCGATAACCCCGTTAATACAGTT